>DATNNA010000209.1:0-12749 GCA_035602075.1 Binatus sp. (SeqCode)
CTCGCTGCGGTGCTCGTCGCCGCCTTGGGCTCATCTCACGCCACATCCCAATCTGCGGCGTCCGGCCGGCAGGCTCAGCCTAAAATGCGGTGATTAGATGACCCAGCCCAGGATCGGGCTTTTGATCGTGATCTCCGGACCGAGCGGAGTGGGGAAGGATACCGTCTTGCGGCGCCTCTTCGAGCTGGCGCCCGAGCTCAAATACTCGGTCTCGTATACGACCCGGCCGCCCCGGCCCGGCGAGGTCGACGGCCACAGCTACACCTTCGTCAGCGAGCCGGAATTCTTGCGGCTGATCGAGCAGAAGGAATTCCTCGAATGGGCCAAGGTCTATGACCACTATTACGGGACCTCCCGCCGGCGTGTGGAGGCGGCCCTCAGCGGCGGTGAGGACATCATCCTCAAGATCGACGTCCAGGGCGCGACCTTCGTCCGCAAACGCATGCCGGAGGGCTTGTTCATCTTCATCACCCCACCGTCGACCGAGGAGTTGCTCAACCGGTTGACCGGCCGCAACACGGAATCACCGGAGGCGCTCGAGATCCGCCAGAAGGAGGCGTTGATCGAGCTTGGCCTGGCCAAAGACTACGAGCACGTGGTCTGCAACCGGGATGTCGACGAGACCGCCCGCGAGATCCTGGCGATGATCGCGGCCGAGCACGACCGGCGCCGGGCGCCGGTATGACCGAGGGCCGGCTGAAGGGACGCCGGGTCGCGATCGGAATCAGCGGCGGGATCGCGGCCTACAAGGCGATCGAATGCATCCGGCTGCTCACCGAGGCCGGGGCCGAGGTTCGGGTCCTCATGACCCCGGAGGCGACCCGATTCGTCACACCCCTGACGCTCGAGGCGCTCTCCTACAACCCGGTCGCCGCGGACTGGCTCGCGCCACAGGGTGGGGGAGAGAGCCACATCACGCTGGCGGAGTGGGCCGACCTGATCGCGATCGTTCCCGCGACCGCCAACACCATGGCGAAGCTGGCGCTGGGATTCGCCGATGAGATCGTGTCGGGAACGGTGCTGGCGAGTCGCGCGCCGCTGGTGATCGCTCCGGCGATGAACGACGTCATGCTCACGCAGCAGCCCACCCAGGATCACCTCAATGCGCTGCGAGCGCGGCGCGCGGTCATCGTGGAGCCGGCGAGTGGGCGATTGGCGTCGGGCAAGTCCGGAGTGGGCCGCCTGGCCGCCCCCGAGCGGATCGTCGCCGTCATCGAGGCGGTCCTCGCGGGGCGCCGCACGCTCGACGGCCTTCGAGTGGTCGTCAGCGCCGGCGGCACGAGGGAAGCCGTCGACCCGGTGCGCTACGTTGGGAATTTCTCCAGTGGCAAGATGGGTCGCGCCCTCGCCGAGGTCGCGTCCGCGCGTGGCGCTGACGTCACCCTGGTCACGACCGCGCCGTCCAACCCCGAGGGGATGGTGGAAGTCGCGGTCGGCAGCGCAACTGAAATGCTGCAGGCACTGGAGAAGGCCTGCGCCGGCGCCGACGTGCTGGTCATGGCGGCGGCGGTCGCCGACTATGTTCCGGAGCAGGTCGCCGCGTCGAAGCTGCGGCGCACGGACAAACCCATGGACCTGCGACTGCGCCCCAACGTCGACATTCTCAAAACGCTCGCGCCTCGCCCCGGGCTGTTCCGCGTCGGCTTCGCGGCGGAAACGGAAGACCTCCGTGCCCAGGCGCAGCAGAAGCTCAGCGCCAAGCAGCTGGATATGATCGTCGCCAACCAGGTGGGCGTTGACGGCCAGGGCCTGGCCAGCGACTTCAATGCGGTCACCATCGTGACGCCCGCCGGCGTCGTCGCCGAAGTGCCGCGATTGCCCAAGGCGGAGGTGGCCGGGCGAATCTGGGATGCGATCGATGCCGGTCGGAACCGCGGCGCCTGAGGCGCTCCGCCCGATCGCGCAAGTCGCCGTCGAGGCGCGCGTCGGGAGCCAGACCGGGCTCTTCGATTACGCCGTCCCGGAGGCGCTGACCGGCCTGATCGAGGTCGGGCACCGGGTCCGGGTGCCGTTCGGGAAGCGGACCGTGACCGGTTTCGTCTATGCGCTCGATCAGGGGCCGACCGTCCTCGAGCTCAAACCGATCGAGGCGTTGCTCGACGCCGAGCCGGTGTTGCCATCCCCGCTCGTGGAGCTGGCGGGTTTCGTCGCCGCGCATTACCTGGTGCCGCTCGATGAGGTAATCCGGGCCATCGTGCCGCCGCGCGTTCGTGCCGTCGTCCGGAGAACCGTGAAGCGTCGCCGGCAGAGCCGTATCCTGCGCCAGGCCGCGGCGGTCAGCGCGCCCAAGGCGATCGCGCTCGAACCGGCGCAGGAGGCGGCGCGGGAACGGATCGCCATTGCGCTCGCCCGCCAGGAGTCCGACGTTTTCCTGCTCCACGGTGTCACCGGAAGCGGCAAGACCGAGGTCTACCTGGCGCTGCTCGAGCAGGTGCTGGCCGGCGGAGGCCAGGGCCTGGTGCTCGTGCCCGAGATCGCGCTCACGCCGCAGACCGTGGGGCGGTTTGCGGCGCGGTTCCCGGGTCGGCTGGCTGTGCTGCACAGCGCCCTGACCGAGGCGGAGCGGGCCGCCGAGTGGTGGCGGATCCGGCGCGGGGAGGCGGACATCGTGATCGGGCCGCGCGCCGCCGTCTTCGCCCCGCTGCCCCGGCTCCGCCTGATCGCGATCGACGAAGAGGAGTCATCTGCGTTCAAGCAGGACCGCATCCCCCGCTATCACGCGCCGACGGTGGCCCGCTGGCTGGCGGAACGGACCCGGTCGGTCCTGGTGCTGGGCAGCGCCACCCCCAGCGTCGCGACCTACGCCGCGGCGCTCTCGGGGCGCGATCACCTGCTGGAGCTGCCGCACCGCGCTCAGGGACGGCCGCTGCCGCCGGTGACGATCGTCGACATGCGCGGGGAGATCGCGGCACAGCACTTCAGCCCGCTGAGTCGCGAGTTACAGGCGGCGATCGGTGGCTCGCTGGAACGGCGCGAGCAATCGATCCTCTTCCTGAATCGCCGAGGGCTGGCGACCTTCGTCCTCTGTCGCGATTGCGGCCAGACGCGCGAATGTCCGCACTGCAGCGTGGCGCTCGTCTACCACGCGTCGTTGGGCCGCCTGCAATGTCACTACTGCGGCAGCACCGAGCCGCTGCCGCGACGCTGCCCGGCCTGCGGCAGCCGCTACATCAAGAGCTTCGGCGTCGGCACGGAACGCATCGAGCAGGAGGTGCGCTCGCTGTTTCCCGCGGCACGCGTGCTTCGGCTCGACCGGGACGTGATGAAAACGCCCGACGCGGCCGACCTCATCTTCGACAAAATGCGCTCGGGCGAGGCGGACGTGCTGGTCGGCACCCAGCTCGTGGCCAAGGGCCTGGACCTGCCCAACGTGACCACCGTCGGCGTGGTCAACGCCGATACCAGTTTGCACTTTCCCGACTACCGCTCCTCGGAGCGGACCTTCAGCCTGTTGACCCAGGTGGCGGGCCGAGCCGGTCGCGGCAGTGCGGCCTCTCAGGTCTTCATCCAGACCTACACACCCGATCATCCGGCGATCCGCCACGCCCGCTACCACGATTACCGCGGCTTCTATCGGGAGGAGCGTGCAATCCGGGCGCAGTATCGATTCCCTCCGTATGGCGAGCTGATCGTGGCCACCTATGGCCACCGCGACGAGGCCCGTGCGGAGCGAGAAGCGAAGGCGGCCGCCGAACATTTGTCTGCTACAATCGCCCTGCTCAATTTGGGCGACATCGAGGTCCTAGGACCGTCTCCCGCGTTTGTCTACCGCCTCAAGGATGAGTTCCACTTCGAGGTGACTCTCAAGGGGACCGACCTGCACCGGGTGGCAGACGGTTTGCCGCGAGGCCGGGGCTGGAGCCTCGACGTCGACCCGATGTAAGTTACGAAGCATGGCTGTCCTTCGGATCCTGACCCAGGAAGCGCCGATTCTTCGCCAGAAGGCGAAGCGAGTGCCGCGTGTCGACAGCAGCATCCGCAAGCTGATCGACGACATGGTGGACACGATGGTCGCTGCTCCGGGCGTGGGGCTGGCGGCGCCCCAGGTCGGCGTCGGACTGCGTGTGGTGGTGATCAAGACCGACACCAACCTGCACACCCTGGTGAACCCGGAGATGGTGAAGTGGGAGGGCGAGCAGATCGGCCTCGAGGGCTGCCTGTCGGTCCCGGGCTACATCGGTGAAGTCAAACGCTACATGCAGGTCGTCGCGCGCGGTCTCAACCGCCAGGGCAAGCCGGTGAAGGTCAAGGGCGATGCGTTGCTGGCGCGCGCGATCCAGCACGAGATCGACCACCTCGATGGCATTCTCTTCACCGACCGTCTGACCAGCCTCGACACGCTGCGCAAGGTCGAGCCGCAGGACGAGGAGAAGGAAGCGCAACTCGTCGGCGCTTAGCGCGCGATTGCGCATCGTCTTCGCCGGCACGGCGATGTTTGCCGGTCCGACCCTGAACCAACTCCGCGAAGCGGGCCACGACGTCGCGCTCGTCGTCACCCAGCCCGATCGCCTCGGTGGCCGAGGAATGCGGCCACTGCAGTCCTCCATCAAGTTGCAGGCGGCCGCAATGCAGCTGCCGGTTTTTCAACCCGAGCGCATCAGGACGGATGAGGCCCAGGCGCGCATTCGTGAGGTTGACGCGGACGTCATGGTGGTCGTCGCCTACGGCCAGATTCTTCCGTCGAGCCTCATCGAGGCGCCTCGGCTCGGAACGCTCAACGTCCATGCCTCGCTGCTGCCTCGCCATCGCGGGCCGGCCCCGGTCGAGTGGGCGATCCTCAGCGGTGACTCCGAAACCGGCGTCACCGTCATGCAGATGGACGCTGGCGTCGACACGGGACCGATCCTGGCGCAGGAGCGCGTGCCGATTGCACCTGACGAAATTGCTCCGCGACTCGAGGGTCACCTTGCGAACGTCGGGGGACGGTTGCTGGTCCGGACGCTCGACGACCTGGTCAATGGTCGCGTCCAGCCCGTGCCGCAACCCGCCGTCGGGGCCACACATGCGCCGCGACTCCGCTCGGAAGATGGCAAGCTGGATCCCACGACCATGACCGCCGAAGATATCGATCGAAAAGTGCGGGCCCTCGTCGGGCGGGTCGGGACCTGGATGACGCTGAAGGGCGTTGAGGTCAAGGTGTTTCGGGGTCACCGCGACGGCGGCGTCGGCGAGGGCTGGCCGGTCCATACGAAGAGCGGCGTCTACGTGGTCGACGAAGTGCAGCCGCCCGGCGGGCGCCTGATGAGCGCCGCCGCGTGGGCGCGGGGGCGTCGCTAGTGGGGAAGAAGAAAGCCGACAAGGATACGACGATCGCGACCAACCGGGTCGCCTTCCACAACTACTTCATCCTGGAGACCGTCGAGGCCGGCATCCAGCTGGTTGGTACCGAGATCAAGTCGCTGCGCGAAGGCGGCGCCAATCTGCGCGAGGGCTATGTCCGCTTCGGTGAGGGAGAGGCCTTCCTCGTCAACGTGCACATCAGCCCGTATGAGCGCGGGCACAGCAGCAACCACGAGGCCAAGCGCGAACGCAAATTGCTCCTCCACAAGGCCGAGATCATCCGACTCGGCATCACCATCAAGCAGAAAGGCTTGACGCTCGTGCCGCTCCGCCTCTACTGGGCGCGCAACCGGGTCAAGCTGGAAATCGGTCTCGCCAAGGGCAAGCGGCAGTACGACAAGCGCGAGGCGATCGCCGCCAAAGATGCCCGCCGCGAGATGGACCGCGCCGTCCGGACTCGAGCTTAGGCGCCGAGCCCGCCCGAGATATTGCAATACATGTTCTGCACCTGGTTGCCCAGGAGCATCAGGATCACGATCAGCACGACGACCACCAGGCAGAGGATCAGCGAGTACTCCACGAGTGACTGACCCGCCTTCTCGTCGGCAGCTTCGAGACAACGCCAGAGCGTGCGCATGTGAATAGCCTGAGCCCGGCGCGTAATGAACCGACTTACGGCCTCGCGATGGCTCCGTCCAGACGGCGGACCGGGCTACGGAGAAGCCCGTAGGGGTTTTTGGGCCGAAAAGCTGGGGTAGAATTGAGGTGCTCCGACAGGCTGGCGGGGGCGCCAGGTCTCGACGGGGTAGTGGTCTGCAAGATGGCGAGCCGTGTCGCCGAGCACGTAAAAGCGGCAAGGCTATAAACGCCAATCGCGAACTGGCTTACGCTGCGTAAGTAGCGAAGTCATCCGGGGATTTTCCCCGGCGCCGGCCCGCTCTCGGTCAGCAGGAGCGGTGTCCGGCGTAAACTCCGCTGACTCGCTCCCGGCGGGCGTCGCGGCCGTCGGGGGGACTCAATACCGCGACTGGCTTGTCCGGATCCGGTCCCACGGGAGCCGGGCAGGTGAGATGCAAAACCGGGACTACGCTCGTAGATGCCTTGCGGGACGCTGCTTCGGACGCGAGTTCGATTCTCGCCGCCTCCACCAGCCGGCCGGAGCCCCCACCCTGACCCTCCCCCCGCGAGCGGGGGAGGGAATCGCTGATCAGCTCGGGAAAGAAAAGCTGTCCAGCACCAGCTGAAGAGCGGCGACGTCGCCGCCCGGTGCCTGCTCGATCTCGAAGGTGTTGGCCTGGTGCTCGAAGACGATGATCACCGCGCCGGTGGCCGGGCCCGACGTGGTGACCGTGATCTTGTCGGCGGCGATGCCGGCGACCCTGGTCTGGCTTACCTGGTTGCCCTGCGCGAGACTGGTCTCGGCTTGATCCTTGGGTCCGGCCACGACCCGGACCTCAATCGGGGGCATGAAGGAACCTGACGCCGGCACATGGGATGGCACGGCCGCGGGCGGTCCGAATGCCACCACACTGACCGCACCGCCGGCCCCCGGCTCCGCCGTGTAGTCGCGTGAGGTCCACCCGCTGGGGAAGCAGAGATGATAGCCCAGCGTTGTGTGCTGATAGCTCTCGCCCTTCGCGCAGCCGACCGACGACGACGCGGTCGCCTGCAGAGGAGGTGGTGAACTCGCGTCGCCGCATCCGGAGAGGAGGATTGCCGCAAGCAGGCTCAACAGTACCCCCGGGAAGCGGGCGCTGGCCACTCGGGCAAGCGTACAGCAAACGCTTGGCGTCAGACCGCGCGGTTAGTGGAAGATGGCGCTCGCCAGCCACCAGCAGGCGGCCACTCCCGCGACCGCCGGCAGGATGCCGCCGAGACGAGTCAGCAACGCCACGATCTGCGCCGGGATCACCCAGAAGACCGAGACCGGGTCCGCCTTCACGACACCAACCCGCGCCTGCTCCGCCACCGGGCCGGCCTCTTCGTAGGAGGGCAGCATGTGCGACGCGAACGACAGTCCGAGCCAGAGCTGCACCCAGGTGACCCAGGTGATCGGCATATGAAGCACCGCGCGAGGCGTCAGCGCGGGGGCGAGGCAGACCACCGCGAGGATTGCCAGCACCAGCGTCGGCAGATAGGCGATCGCGATCGCGGTGCCCAATTTCGGCGGGGCTTCGTAGACCGTGTACCCCGCCGGGTCATCGACCCGGAAGTACACCACCTCGTCGATCGCCAGTCCCGCGCGGTGGGCGACCGTGAATTGCATGGCCGTTCGCATGACGACCGCCGGAAAACCGAAGAGGTGGATGGTGCGGGCGATCAGGAGGGGGAAGGCGCGGATGAAGCTGATGCGGGCCGTCCCCTTCGCGAGCTGCAGCGCGTACGGCGTCCCGCGCGTCACCGCGACACGGGCCACCGTGCTGCCCCGCGTCACGGCGACCCTCGCGACGGTCCCGAACTGCTCGGCACCGGACCGAATGACGGGGGCTGCTTGAGCGCGCCACCTGGCCCAGGGCACGGCGCGCAGGCGTGTGAGCAGCTGCTCAAAGAGCGAAGGCGGGAGTTCGCCCCTGGGCTGGGGCGACCGCGGCGTAACGGGAGGCTTCGCCGGTGATGCCGACAGATCCAGCGGTAGGTCTTCCTGGATAGGGTCGAGGGCTCCGCTCATTTGGCGACCTTCGGCGGCTGTTCGGCCAGCTTGACCTTGAGCATGAGCACCTGCTGGTCGGCTTTGGTGTCGAGCGTAATCCCGGCATCGTAGTTACGCGCGGTGTACCAGGCGGAGAGCCCGGCCTTGTTGTCCTTGTCGAGCAAGTAGCAGTAGGCCTCGTAGGCCCATGCCTTGGGCGACGTCGGCGCCGCTTCGACCGCCTGCTCCATCTCACTGGCGCAGCCCGCATAATCCAGGCTTACCAGCCGGGCCTTGCCGTCCTGGTAGTGCCGTATGCCATTCCACGCCCCGGGAAGGCCGGCGCCGGCCATGAACGTGAGCGCCAGGGTGACGCCGATCACGCATAAGACCCAGCCCGGCATGTCGGGCACACCGCCGCGCGCTTTGCGGAGCGGCTGCAGCGCCGCTTCGTAGCGAAGCAGCCGGTCGGTGATCTCCGAATCGGAGACTTCCGGCAGGGATGGCCGGCGCAGGCGTTTAGCGTCGCGCAGGAGCATCACGGCTCCGGTGATGTCGCCGTTCGCGAACCGCAGGTCGGCCTTGAAGACCAGGGCATCACGCGCCCCGGGATCACCGCGCAAGGCGCGATCGAGATAGTCCTCTGCCATGGCGGTCTCGCGCTTCCAGTAGGCGATCATGCCCATCCCGAGCAGGGCGGCGGGGTTCTTGGGCTCCCGTCCGAGAACCGCGTCGTACTCGGTGGCGGCGCCGGCGAAGTCCGACGTCCGGATCCGCGCCAGGCCGAGCAGGGTGTGGGCGTCGGTGAAATCCGGGTGGACCTCGATGATCTTCGCGAGCAGCGTCACGGCCGGCTGCGGGTCCTGGGCGCCGACGAAGGCGTAGGCGAGGTAGTAGGCGGCATACGCGTCGTCGGGACGCTTGCGCACCTCGGCGGCCAGCAGCGGCAGTGCGCCTTCGAAGTCATGCCGGCGAATGAGCGCCAGGCCATCGTTGATAGACATGTCCGGGCCTGCGCGAGTAACGACGTACTTGTCGTGAACTTACGCGGCTTTGTCGAGCCAGCGCTCAGCGATGAAGGCGAGGAAGGCCCGGTCGAAGTCGAGACCGTTGAGTTTTGCCGTCGCCGGCCAGGTGCTGCGAACCTCGTGCTGCAGCCGGCGATACTCCTCCAGGTCCAGGCCCTGGGCAAACTCCCACGCTCGCGCGGCCAGCTCGGCGTTGAGCGGTTTCATCAGGCTCTCCTACCCGTATACAACGTGTGGACCAGGCAAATCGATTCACCTGCGCGTTGTGTCACGCAACGTGCAATCCGCAAGACGGCCGCGCCCGATCGCGTCAATCGGGTCATGAGGCTCCTCGTAGTGCGGACTGCCACCGTCGTCGGCCTTACCCTGGCGGTGGCGGTCCCGACGGCGATGGTGCTCGGGCGGGTGCCGGCGACACCCACCAGCATCACCCGCCCCCTGGCGGTCGAATCCAGCGCAGACTTCGACGACCACCAGGCCCAGATCGCCAGCCGGCTGGCGGCGACGACGCCGTCACCCACAAGCGCCGCCACCGCCGCCGCCGTCACCGCGCCCGCCCTAACCCGTCCCGCGCCGCCGGCGCCAGCGCCGCCTGCCGTCCCCGCCTTCTCGCACATCTTTGTGATCGTGATGGAGAACCACGAGTACGGTGCGGTCGTCGGCAACTCGGCCGCGCCCTATGTCAACAGCCTGGCGGCGACCTACGGCCTGGCCACGACCTATTACGCGGCATCCCATCCCAGCCTTCCGAATTACCTCGCCCTCACCGCGGGCAGCACTTTTGGCATCGCGAGCGACTGCACCACCTGCTACGTGAACGCGACCAACATCGCGGACCAGGTGGAATCGAGCGGGCGTTCCTGGAAGGCCTACCTGGAGGACATGCCCACGCCGTGCTTTACGGGGGCCTCATCAGGCAACTACGCGATGAAGCACAACCCCTTCATGTACTACAACGACATCCGCAACAACCCCGGGCGGTGCGTCACCCACGTCGTGCCCTTCACCCAGTTCGGACTCGACATGAGCAGCGGCCAGGTGCCGAACTTCGTGTGGATCACACCCAACATGTGCAACGACACCCACGACTGCCCGGTCGCTACCGGTGATGCGTGGCTGGGCACCGTCGTTCCGCGGATCACCAGTTCGGCCGCCTTCCGCAACGGCGGCGTCCTCTTCATCACCTGGGATGAGGGGTCGAGCAACGCCAGTTGCTGCGCTGATGCCTGGGGTGGCCACGTGGCGACCCTGGTCATCTCGGCGAGGTCGATCAGCGGCTTCCGTTCGGCCATTGCTGAGAATCACTACGGCCTGCTACGGACGATCGAGGACGGCTTCCAGCTGGGGCATCTCGGCGCCGCCGCCTGGTCGAGCAACGTCCCCCTGCGCGAGTACTTCCGCTAGCTCTTGTCGCGGAGGGCGCGAATCGGGTCCAGCGTTGCCATGTCGTCGATCGCCGAGAGGTCGCCGGGTGGGGCGCCGAGAAAGACGTTGCGGATCACCCGCCGGAGAATCTTGCCGTTGCGTGTTTTGGGCAGCCGCGGAAGCACGTGAACCGCTGCCGGCTTGAAGGGTTTTCCGAGCGAGCGTTCGACACTGCGCGAGACCGCCGCGGGGATCGGCCCCGGGTCCGCATCCGGCCGCGGTACCACGAAGACGACCACCGACTGGCCCTTGAGCGGATCCGGAATCCCGACGGCGGCCGCCTCGGCCACCTCGGTGCCATCGAGCGCCGCGGCCTCCACCTCTGCCGGCCCCACCCGCTTGCCCGCGACCTTGATAGTGTCGTCGGAGCGACCGAGGATGTACCAGAGCCCTTCCTCGTCGATCATCGCCCAGTCGCCATGCACCCAGACGTCGGGCCAGCGCGACCAGTACGTCTCGAGGTAGCGCTCCGGGTCCTTCCAGAGCCCGAGCGTCATGCCGAGGTAGGGCTGACGGACGACGATTTCGCCGACCTCGCCCCGCACGGCTTGGCCGTGCTCATTGAAGACGGCGGCGTCGATGCCCGGAATGGGACCGGCAAAGCTGCCGGCTTTTGACGGCGTCAGGAAGTTTCCGCTGACCAGGCCGCCGCCGCACTCGGTCCCGCCCGAGTAGTTCATGATCGGCACCGCGCCGCCCCCGACAACCTCGAAGAGCCAGCTCCAGGCTTCGGGAGTCCAGGGTTCGCCCGTCGAAGCCAGGACCCGGAGCCGGGCGAGTGGCTGCGCCGGCACCGCTCGCTCGCCCGACGCCATCAGCACCCGGGTCAGGGTGGGGGAGATGCCGAGATGGGTGACCCCGTGCCGTTCGGCCACCGTCCACACGCGCCTCGGATCCGGGTAGTCGGGGGCCCCGTCGTAAAAAACGGCGGTGCCGCCGAGCATCAGGCTGCCGAAGACCAGCAGCGGCCCCATCACCCAGCCCATGTCCGTCACCCACATGACGCGCTCGGCCGGACGGACGTCCATGCCGAAGGCCCAGTCCTGCGCGGCTTTGATCGGCAGGCCGGCGTGGCCATGCACGGTGCCCTTGGGCCGGCCGGTCGTCCCCGACGTATAGAGAAGGAGGAAGGGCTCGTCGGAGCGCATGGCCTCGGTCGGGACTCGCTCCGACCGGGGCAGGTCGTCCCAGGCGAGGTCGCGACCGGCCTCCATGGGCGCGTCCACGCCGGCGCAGCGAACGACCACGAGCCGCTCCAGTCGCGGCAGGCCGGCGGCCGCCTCGTCCGCGATCGGCTTCATCGCGACCGCGCGCCCGCGGCGCATCGCCCCGTCCGCCGTGATCAGCACGCGCGCGTCGGCGTCGGCCAGCCGTTGACGGATCGCTTCCGCGCCAAAGCCCGAGAAGAGGGGGACGGCCACGGCGCCGAGCTTGGTGCACGCGAGCAGGGCGACCGCGTTCTCGATCACCAGCGGCAGGTAGAGGCCGACCGCGACGCCGCGCTCGACGCCGAGGGTGTGGAGCCCGGCGGCGGTCTGCTCGACCGCGTTCTCCAGCTGCGCGTAGGTCAGCTGCCGGGTGGTCCCCGCCTCGGTCTCGCCGATGAGCGCGACGCGGTTCGGATCCAACCGGCGATGGCGAAGTACGGCTGAGTCGTACGCGTTGAGCAGGCCTCCGGGAAACCAGCGCGTGAAGGGAAGGCCGGCCGAGGTATCCATTACCGCCTGGTAGGGCGCCGACCACACGATGCCCAGCTCCTTGACGAGCGCGTCCCAGAACCAGTCGGGGTCACGAGCCGCTCGTTCACAGAGCTCGGGGTAGCTCGCGCAGTGATGCTGCTGCATGAAATGCCAGAGCCGGCTGCTCTGCGCCTGCTCCTTGGTCGGCGACCACGCGAGGCCGACCGCGCTCATGCGGTCTTCATGCTATCGCCCGTCCAGAACCCTTCCGGATCGGCGTGACGGATGTAGGCCAGCTCATCGGCGGAGGGCGTCGCCGTGGCAGGCGTGTGGTCGTCGATCGTGATCGGAAAGCCAGTCGCCTCGCGGACCTGTTGCGGCGTGACGCCCGGGTGCAGGCTGGCGGCCCGAACGCGGCCGGTGGTGAGGTCGAAGACGCCGAGCGTGGTGATCAGGGTGGCGGGACCGCCGCGGCGCCGACCAGGGAAGTGGCCCGGCGAGGTGATGTAGTCGACCCGCTCGCGAAAGCGCCGCGGCTCGTGCTCCATGATCAACACCGTGCGGCCAGCCAGGGACGCGATATCGCCGCCGCCACCGCTGCCCGGAAGGCGGACGAGGGACCCGCTGCCGCTGGTCCGGGTGGTGTTGAGGTTGCCCAGTGGATCGACTTCCGCCCCACCGATGAAGCCCACATCGACGCGGCCCTGC
>DATNNA010000210.1:0-16015 GCA_035602075.1 Binatus sp. (SeqCode)
CCCCAGGCCTTCTTCGGAGGCGAACCAGCCGCCTAGACCGGCACAAGCTCCCCGACCTCCCGAACGTTACATGCCCGTCATCATGCCCCGCTTCAGCCATCGGCTGGCATTGAAGATCGTGCTCCCCTTCGCGGCCCTCACGCTGGCGATTGGCGCCATCGGCACCCTGACCGCCACCGGCGAGTTGAGCAGCCGCAGCCAGGGAGCGTTCGATGCCCAGCTCGTCCACGACGGCTTCGTCTCCAAGTCGATGGTCGAGACCGGAGACAACGAGCGGCGGGCGATCCTTCGCCTCCTGACCAGCGGGTCCGGTCTCAGTCAGAGCTGGGACAAAACCCCGGCGTTGCAGGCCTGGCTGGAACGAGCCCTCACCATTCATCCCAATGTCATCGTCGAGGCGGTCGACACTTCTGGCCGGGAGATCGTTGGGGTCGTCGGCCATGGCGCCCTTGCCGACACCGTGACCCAGAGCCATGACTTCAGTGGCTGGCCCGGCCTCTCCTACATGCTGAGCGGCGGCGCTTCCACGGTTGACCTGGTGGCATCGGCGCCGGGCCCTGCGATTTTCACCGGCCAGCCGGTGCGCAACGCCTCGGGTCTGATCGGCGCCATCCTCGTTGGTGACTATCTCGACGATCGGGCGGGCGCCATCAAGGCCTCGCTGCCGCACGACGACATCACCTTCTACGACGTCAACGGCCAGGTTCTCGCGACCTCACTGAGCATTCCGCCGAGTCAATGGTCGACGCTCGCGCTGGACGGAAGCACGCGGGGTCGTGTCAGCCAAACCAGCGTCGTCGAGCTATCCCGGATGGCCGGCGGCCCCGGCATGGAGATCGTCGCACCCTGGACCGTCCGCACCACCAACTTTGGATACGTGGGGACCGTCGGCTCCACCGCCGGCTTGCTCGCCGACACCAACCAGTTGCGGATCATCCTGGTCACGCTCTTCCTCGCCGGTGTGCTGTTCACGCTCGGGATCGGCATCTGGCTGGCGCGACGCATCACCCGACCGGTGCACCGGCTGGTGGAGGCAACCCGGCTGGTCAGTGCCGGCGACCTGGAGCATCAGGCGCCGGTGACCACCCGCGACGAGATCGGCGAGCTCACCGACTCCTTCAACCAGATGACCCGCAGCCTGAGAGAGAAGAGCGCCTCGCTCAGAACGACGATGACACAACTCCAGGACACCTACCTCATGACGATCGAGGCGCTGGCGGCGGCGGTCGAGGCCCGCGATCCCTACACCCATGGGCACACGCGACGGGTCGAGGAGTACGCCGTCATCATGGCCACCGCCCTGGGCTCTACCGAGGCGGAGATCAGTGCCCTCCGGCGCGCCTGCGTGTTGCACGACATCGGCAAGATCGGCATCGAGGATACGATCCTCCGCAAGCAGGCGCGGCTCGAGCCCGAAGAAGCGATGCGAATGCAGAAGCACCCGGTCATCGGGGTCGACATGTTGAAAGGCATCGATTTTCTCGATCCCGTGCTCCCGCTCATCCGCCATCATCACGAACGCTGGGACGGCAATGGCTACCCCGACGAGTTACGGGCGGACGAGATTCCGCTGGGGGCCCGCATCCTGGCGGTCGCCGACGCGGTTGACGCCATGACATCCGACCGCCCCTACCGGGCGGCGCGCACCTTCGAATACGCGAAGACCGAAATCCTCAAGGGATCGGCCACGCACTTCGACCCGGAGGTGGTCACCGCCTTTATCAAGAGCCAGCGTGCCATCGAGGATCTGCTCCGAGCCACCGCCGGAGACGAGATGCACCATCACCCCGATTCCGACGACATCGGCGGTTGGCGCATGCACGTCGTCGGTCGCTAACACGCACCTTGCGGCGGAGGGTCTCAGTGGGAGGTTATTTCAGCAGCCCCGGAAGGACCGAGGGCAGGATGGGAACCGGCAAAGGGAGTGGCAGCGGTAACAGGCTCGGAGTCGGTGTCGGTGTCGGCGTCGGCAGCGGCAGGGGCGTGGGCGTGGGCGTGGGGACCGGCAGGGGCGTCGGCACCGGCAGCGGAGTTGGCGTTGGCAGCGGCAATGGCAGCGGGGTCGGCGTCGGCACCGGCAGCGGAGTTGGTGTGGGAAGCGGCTGTGGCAGTGGGGTCGGCGTCGGCACTGGAAGTCCCGTTGGCGTCGGTGGTGCGGTGTGGCTTGGCGTTGGCTGCACCGTTAAGGGCGATGAGCCGGTTCCCCCAGCGGCGTCCTGCTGCGCGTCCTGGAGCATCCGGAGCGAAACGGGCGCGGGGCGGGGCGCAGACTCTAGGGCGTAGCTCGCTAGGCTGAGCCCATGAACGTTGACGCCCAGGATGAGCAAGCCCGGGACACGCGATGCAAGGAGCGCCGTCATCCAAAACACCATGGCGAACGCAGGGAGCAAGGCCAGGATGGCGACGTAACGCAGCGGATGGAAGCGTCTCACGCAGCCTCCGGCTTAGCGCGCGTCGCGCCGACCTCGCCCATCTCTCGCACCAACGTCGCGATCGCCGCGCGCCGCGTAAGGAACGCCGTCACCACTTCGGGGTCGAATTGCATCCCGGCCTCGGCCCGGATGGCGGCGGTGGCCTCATCGTGGCTCAGCCCTCCGCGATAGGACCGATCGGACGTCAGCGCATCGAAGACATCAGCCACGGCCAGGATCCGCACCGCCAGCGGTATCGCTGCCCCGCTTAACCCGGTCGGGTATCCCGCACCGTCCCAGCGCTCGTGGTGATGGAGCACACCAGGAAGGCTCGGTTGCAGGAACGGAAGGCCTTTGAGCATGGCGTAGCCGATCCGCGGATGCTCGCGCATGTCAGCGGATTCCGTTTCGCTGAGCGGACCAGGCTTGCGAAGCACCCTGTCCTCCACGCCGATTTTTCCGATGTCGTGGAGCAGCGCCGCGCGCCGCAGCGATTCGCGCTCCTTTATGGGCAGGTGCATCTCGTCGGCAATTTCGATGCTGATGGCAGCGACTCGGGCAGAGTGGCCAAATGTGGACGGGTCGCGGGCGTCGATTGTGCGAGCAAGTGCTTCCATACTGGCGAAGGTCGTCTCCTCCAACGCGGCCGTCTTCTCCTCGAGGCTGGCGGTCATCTCGTTGAAGGTCCGAGCGAGGTACCCGATTTCGTCCTGCGAGACCACCGGCGCCCGATGATGCAGGTCGCCGCCCGAGACTGCCCGCATCGACCGCACCAAAAGATCGACCGGCCGGGTCAGCATCGAGGCGGTGAACGTTCCCACCACCAGGGTCAGTAAGGCGGCCGCCGTGAATACGAGGGTGAGGATCAGCCGGAGCTGCGCCACCTCGCTCAACAATGCGTCGGCGTTGGCCTGGACCGCGAGATAACCGACCTGGCTCCCGCGCATGACCCAGGTGCTGAGGAGGGCGGCGAAAGCGTGATTGGACCGGGTGTCGTCGATTCGAACCGCATTGGCGTTCGTGATCTGCCGACGGACTGAATCGGTTGGTTTCGGGGTGCTCGAGAGCGTGCTGGCTAACCGCGCACCACCGAGATCGTAGAGGGCAGCTCCGTGGACGGTCGCGGATCCTGGGACGCTCGCGGCGGCTTCAGCGACTGACTCGCCCACCAGGACCGCGCCGACGATCCGGGTGCCGCCATGCACTGGTCCGACCCAATAGAGCATTGCTCGATCGCGATTCCCGGAGAGGAAAATCCTTCGCTCGCCCAGCGCGTCCGCCTCACCGGCAAGCACTTTGATGACCTCCGGCTCGGCGGTGAACCCGTTGGGGTCGGTTACATCGACCGCACCAACCCCGACGCGGGTGCTCGCGACCCGTAGCACCCCCTTTCCGCGGCTATCGAGCACACGCAACTCGATGCTGGCGACCGTCGGCCTGATGTTGGCGGCGATCGGCGTCATCAGCCGGACCAACCCGTTGAGGTCGCCGGCGGCGAGTGCCTCCGGCACACCGACCGTATCCGTCGCCTGACGCAGGTCGGCCATGCGCGCCGCCTCGAGTTGCGCCAGCGACTGGTTGGCGACGAGGCTGCTATGAAGCAGGTTAGCGTCGAATTCAGCATGCGCGGCATCTGTCAGCCGCGCCGTCGCCACTGCGGTGCCGATCACACCGACGAAGACCAGCAGCACGGCAAACGGAAGGATGATCTTGTAACGAATGGGAAGCCGCATAGCGCCGATTCGATGATCTGGCGGCTACCTTTCGAAGATCGTTGCGGTGGTCCGACCCGGCCCCTGATTGGGCCATTCGGACCGGCCCAATGAGCCTCTTAGCGCGACTTCCAGAAGTCCAGGCCGCGCTGGAGCCGCTGCATCTCCGCCTCAAGGAACGGGATATCGACCCCGGCCAGCTCCTTCTTTGTCTCGGGAACCTCCTCGATGTGCTCGCGCGTCTGGCCGAGGAGCTCCTCCTTGAACCGGACCAGGTCCGTGTAGACGGCGCGCCAATGCCGAATGTCGTCCGCGTCGTAGTTATCCCGGTTCTCGCCTTCCAGTAACCGGTTGAAATCGATGATCCGTTTCGCGAAATCGAGCGGTTCCATGGCCCGCCCATCATAAGGACTTGTTTAACGCTGCCGGGGTTGGGTACGACCGACGAAATGCTCTCCGATGTGGATCTCCTGGATAGCTTCTCCCGGGCCGTCATCTCGGTGGTCGAGTCGGTCGGCCCGGCCGTTGTCGGCGTCAGCGGCGTAGGCACCGGGATGCTGATCACCCCCGACGGCTACGCTCTCACGAATAGCCACGTCGTCAGCGCGGTGAAAGCCTATGAGCTCACGCTGCGTGACGGTTCATCGTTGAAGGCGGAGCTCGTCGGGAAGGATCCGCACACCGACCTCGCGGTCCTGCGGGCGTCTGGCGCCGGTCTCCCTCACGCCCGCCTGGGCGACTCCAGCCAGCTAAAGGTCGGACAGCTGGTGGTCGCGATCGGGCATCCCTTCGGATTTCAATCCACGGTGACGACCGGCGTTGTCAGCGCCGTCGGTCGCACCATGCGCGCCCAGAGCGGTCGCACCATCGAGAACATCATTCAGACGGATGCGGCGCTGAACCCCGGCAACTCGGGCGGGCCACTGGTTGATACCCGCGGCCAGGTGGTCGGCATCAACACCGCCATCATCGCCATGGCGCAGGGCATCTGCTTTGCGGTGCCGAGCAATACCGCCCAGCGGGTGGTGTCGGTGCTGATTCGCGATGGCCACGTGGTCCGTTCCTACCTCGGCGTCACGGGTGAGACCTGGCCGATCCACCGTCGCGTCAACCGCTACTACCAGCTCGAGCAAGATAGCGGCGTTCGGGTTGCCCACCTCGATCCGAATGGGCCTGCCCAGCGCGCCGGCCTGAAGATGGAAGACGTCCTAGTGAGCCTGGCGAATCACACCATAAAAGACGTCGAGGACCTCCAGCATTTTCTGACCGACTGGCCGGTCGGGATCCCCGCCGAGGCGCAGGTGCTGCGCGGTACCGAGCTCCTGAAGCACACCATCATCCCGGTCGAGCTCAAGAACTAGAAGGCTGCACCCAGAACACAGGTCTGCCGTGCTCGGGAAGGCAAAGCCGGCAGAACCTGTAGAAAATTGAAGCGACCCGTCGTTACGGTTGATAACCCGCCGGTGTGACCCAACGAGCCCTTACCGCCGCCCAGTCCACCCGTTTCCGGGAGGACCTTCGCTCCGTACTGATCGGGTCCTTGCGGGCCCGAGGTTCGGGAGCCCACCGATGTCGTTTCCTTCATCGGCTGGCTTTCTGACAGGTCGCGGGCGTAGCGTAGAGTCCCTCGTCGTCGGCCGCAACTCCGAACTGCGGTTCGCAAACGGATGATCGTCGTCGCCTTACGGAAAATTGTTCGGCTGCGGCACCGTCGACAGCTGTGTCTTGGTGACGCTGAGACCGAAGAGCATCCCTTCCCAGAACAGGCGACCGCCGTGTCCGCCACCAGGAATGAGATCGAAGTCGACGGGCACCCCGAGTCGACGCAGCTGCTGCACGAACTGTTCCGTAGAGCCGCGGTAGACATCCGCGGCGCCGACCGTCAGCACGTAATGCACCGTGCGAGCCGCGGCGCTGCGCTGGACGATGATCGTCGGGCTGTTGCTGTCGGCGTAGGCGCGATCAAACCCAAAGACCGGGCCACGGGCGATGTAGTAGCCGGAAAAGCCCATCGCTACACCAAAGACGTCCGGATGCCTGGCCGCGACATTGACGGCGCCATACGCGCCGGACGATAGCCCGCCGATCACCCGATACTGCCGATCCGCGGCGGTGCGGTAGTTCTGATCGACGAAAGCAACCAGCTCGAGCAGTGCGTCCTCGATCCGGTCGCGTCCATCGCGACGGTTGGCCCACTGGGTCGCCGCCGTGACGTGGCCATTTCCGTCGGGCATCACGAGGATGGTCTCCGGCAGTTCGCCGCGGGCAAAACCGGCATCGAACACGGCCGGCGTGCCATAACGGAGCCACTCGCCAGAGTTCGACGGATCGCCGTGCAGCAGATACAGGGTCGGGTAATGCCGGTGGGCGGCTGACCTCAAGCCGTAAGTCGGCGGCAGATAGATGTTGAAGTGCCGATCCTCGCCCATCGCGCTGCTGTGATAGGTCGCCTGCCGAACCTCGCCGGCGGTGGGGACCGTCTCTGCTCGGGCTGGGGCCGGGGCTGGATTTCCGGTCACGCTCACGGACCGTACGGGGACGGGTGCGGGCGAATACACGCCGGCGTCGGGTCCGACCCGGAGCAGCGGATCGACGCCGGTGGCCAGCAGGATCGTGACAACCAGCGCGCCGGCCAGCGCACCGGAGCGGACCGCGCGCGTGCGAGACCGCCGGTCCCGAAGGTGGCGGCGCACCTCGCGCCCAAGTAAGTCGGCGACGGCGGCTGCCACCACGGCGACAAGGAACGAAATGGCGAGGGCCACCACCTGGTTGTGCTGGATCGCGCCGGCCGATACGCGCTCGCGTACGCCGAAGAGAGTGGGCGCCTGCTGAACGAGCCTTGCGCCAAGAGGCAGGATGTAGTTCAGGCCAACGAATCCCACGGCGAGGACACTCGACAACCACGGGCGGGCCGTGATCAGCGCCCCCCCAAACGCGAAGAGCGCGCAGGCGAGCCATGCCTCGATCAGCAGCGCGCGCTCGGGGTCGAAGTCCAGCGAGCGCAACCCGCCATCAAGGCTGCGCCAGGTGGCGCTGCCTTCCAACAACGCCACGGCGATCGCCAGGCCCAGCAGCGCCCCGAGCGGCCACAGCGTGGCGATGGATCGCGGCCTGATCCTGGTCGCGCGTTCCCGAAGGCTGCTTAGGCCGCGCGCAACCACTTCACGGGCGCGATGACGCGCCCGGTTAAATGCTGAGCCAGGCGCGGGTAATGCAGCAGAAGAGTCGAGGCGGCGACTACCGGCCAATCGATCAGCCGCTCCGCGACCATGTAGCGCGGCTCCCACGCCGGCCGAAACTTCGCCTTGAAGGCAGAAAGGCTGCAGGCGGACGGGCCACCGGCCGGTGCCAGGCCCAGGCTCGCCCACGACGCCTTGCCCTTGAAGTGCTCGAGGCCGGTATAGAGCAAGAGGTCCATCGTGCCGCCAGGCGCATCGGCGCGACGCCGCATGGCGTCCAGCGAGACGCCGCGGGCGGCCGGAAGCGAGAGCCAGGTCGCGTACGCGACCAGCTTGCCCTCCGCGTCGTGCGCCAGGCCGACCGTGGTGGGAACCGCCGGGACGTCATCGGTGCGGCCGACCGAGAAGCCCATCTCGCCAAAATGCCGGTTCTGGATACGCATCTCCGTGAGGCCGCACATTGCCCGGCGGGTCTGCGGCGTTATCGCGTCGTCGGCAACCACCGCGACCGTGATCCCGTTACGGTGCGCGCGGCTGACCTCGTGGCGCAGCTTCGCCATCACCGAGCCCTCCAGCGTGAGGTTGTCGAGGTCCACGATCGCCTCGGACCCAATGCGGTATCCGTGCCCCCAACCGAACTCATCGGCCATCGCCTGGGGGACCTGGTAGAAGCCGACGCGCCACCCACGGCGGTGACTCTCCTCCCGAAATTCGGTGTACAGCGAAGGAAGGGCGGCCGCCGGCCCAACCCCAGGGCCGAGAACCACCGCGGCGCCGGCCCGGGCGGCATAGGCCAGGAACGCGGTGCCCTCACGGTTCCAGAAGTAGCGCTTGTCGTGCATGAGCGTGAACGGGCTGATCCCCGCCCGGGCGTACTCCTCGTAGACGGTCGCCAGCGGTCCGATGCTGCTCGGCAGTGGTGCGTTGCGGACGAGAAGCAAGAGGCCCCAGAGCCCAGCACCAAGGGCGATCAGGAAAACGAGGGTAAACAGGGCGATCAAGGTGCCCTTCGGCCGCTCGAGGAGGAACAGGGCGACGACGAGTCCGGTCGCGGCGAGGAGGACGAACCGGCCGAGGCGACTGGCACGGGTGTCGCTCAACTCCCACCAGAGCGGACGAGCGATGACAACGAGCGCGAATCCGATTGCCCCGGCGAGCGCCAGGACCGGACGGCCGGTCACCACCCCCAGAAAGACATTGGCAATCGCAATGACCATGAGCGCTTCCTGCACCGTCCGCTTAGGCCTGAGCGCAACCAGAACGCCGGCCACGACAAGCACCAGGACGAGCACGATGGCCGCCTTGGTCAGAGCCGTCGCGGCGACAAATCCGGCCGTACGCCAAACGTGCCGGTTTGAGAGCCAGGCCTGAAGGGACAGGGCGGCCGCGCCCAGCACCATAACCGTCAATCCCATGCGCAGCGGTTCCCGAAAAGCTCTGATCGAGTCGCCCGCCTCTTTCTTACCGATCACTTAACTTGATACTACCTCGCAGAGTGTGCAAATACATCCCCGCTTTTTGAGTAGGGAAGTAGGCAAAAGCGGTGCGCGGGTAGCTTGCGATTCCCAACTTCCCACTTCCGGAACGGAGAGCGCCGCCAAAAGGGCACGCTCCCGTGGCTGAATCCACAAATCGAGTCTGGCGCGCCCAGATGAACAGGCGCTAACGCGTCACGTTAAGGTTCGGGTGAGAGAAACGGCAGGGGTGCGGCGCTAGACGCCTTTTCGGGCGGTGACGACGTTCGCAACCATGTGCGTCCGAACCTGGTCCTCCACGACCAGAGGCTTGAGGTGCCGTTCCGCGGCTCTCCGGAGCCTGGCGAGCGTCGCGGCGTCGAGTTGGGCGACCGTGGTGGCGACCGGCGAGGCGTCGAGTGCCGAGATGGCTTGCGCGATGCCGCCTTCGAACGTGAGCGGGCGACGCAGCTCCTCGAATGACACGTCCGCGAACCCCTGCTCCCGGAAGGCCTCCATGAGGTCCGAGGCCCTCGGCCAGCGAAAAGGCGCGCCATAGGGCTCCGCCTGGTCGGCGGTCAGGCACTCGCGTAGCGCGGCATCCACCGCGGCGAAGTAGGGTTGGAGCGCGATCTCGCGCCACACCGCCGCCGCGACACGCCCGCCCACCTTGAGCACGCGGTGCATCTCCCGGATGGCCGCGGGTCGGTCTGGAAAAAACTGGAGGCCCTGCTGGCAGGTGACGACGTCGAAGGCACCGTCATCTACCGCGAGCGGCGCGGCCGGCGAAACGAGGTACTCGATCGTCGCGGCGCCCGCCGGCTGGGCCTTTGCTCTCGCGATCGCAATCATCGCCTCGCTGAAGTCCGCACCAAGCACGCGACCTTGCGAACCCACCTGCTCGGCCGCGAGTCGCGCGATGGTTCCCGGGCCGGTGGCGACGTCGAGGACGGCTTCGCCCGGTCGGAGAGCCGTGCGCTCGAGCAGGAGCCTGGCCCATGGGATGAAGATCCTCGGTAAGTAGATCTCGTCGTACGTGGCAGCGACGCTGCCGACCGAAAAACAGCTGGCGCGGCCCTGGTCAGCCACGGCGATAGTGCCGGTCAACAAAGGCGCCGATTCGCTTCGCCGCCTCGACCAGTCGCGCCTCAGGCTCGTTGGTGAAGATGAAGCGGACATGATGATCGCCGAAGTCGTCCGCGCCCCATGCATTCATCGGCGTGATGGCCACATTTTCTTCCTCGAGGAGCCGGCGGCAAAAGTCTCGGGCGGTGACGCCGAACGCCTCGATGTTCGCGATAAAGAAGTAGCCGCCATCCGGAACCACGAGCCGCATGCCCTTGATCGTTCGCAGCCGAGCGATCAGCGCGTCGCGGCGGCGCTGGTAGGTCTGCACGGACTCGGCAACGTACCCCTGCGGACCCGAGAGAGCCGCGGCGGCTCCCGCCTCGGAGTACCCGCTCGCCATGATCCCATTGAAGATGTGGACGTCGTGCACCGGCTTGAGCAATGCACGCGGACCGGCCGCCCATCCGATTCGCCAGCCAACCATGTTGTAGTTCTTGGTTACGCTTCCAACCGTGATGGTCCGCTCACGGAGGCCGGGCAGTGTCGCAGGGTTGATCACGGCCTTCCCGTCAAAAAGGACCTTGTCGACGGCGCCGTTGAAGACGATGAGCGCGTCGTTGTCTTCCGCCGCCTCGGCAAGGAGCTCCGTCTCATCGCGACCGAAGACGACGCCGGTTGGCATCGATGGCGACCCGTAAAAGATCACTTTGCAGCCTTTGGCGGCCCGGCGGAGATCCGACGGATCGAGATGCCACCCACTCGCCTCGAGCTGGTTGGTGAACACCTGGACGCCGCCGGCGAGGCGCACGCGTTGCGCCATGCCGTTGTAGGTGGGGTTCGTCATCAACACCCGGTCGCCGTCGTTGACGTAACTCAAGAGCACGTCGAGCATCGCCTCGCCGATGCCTGAGGTGACGACGATCTCCCCGTCCGGGTCGTACTCGAGGCCGAGGTCCGCTCGGTAGCGCTCGCTGATCGCCTGCCGCAACTCGGGCAAACCGTGAAGCGGAAGGTAGCTGTTGTAGCGGTCCACCCCGACGGCGTCCCTGGTCGCTTTGACCGCGTGCGCGGGAGGAGCGAGATCCGAATCGGCGTTCTCGAGGCGGAAACTTCCGGGCCGCCTGTCCGCGAGCTCGGCCATATCGGCCATCGTCATGCGCACTATCGATCGCGCGCGCTGTGATGTTGGTGGTGGCACTGACTCCTCCGATCAGTACTTGCTGGCTTCGAAAAAGCTACCGCAGGCATGGCATTTGCACTGCATCGTCATCACCTGGCTGCCGAAGAGCGAAATGATCTCGGTATCTACCGACCGACAGAACGGGCACGGCGCCGTCGGTTCCCTCCCCCGCTCGCGGGGGCTATCCACCGGCAGGCATGTAGCGCTTTTCCGCAAGGCCCTGCAGCATGTCGAGCGTCGCTTGGTCGATGGCGCCGGCCCGGGTTCGCCGCCGAATCGGTTCCCAGCTGCCCCAGTCGATCGCGGCCGGCGGTCCGGGACCGTCGAGCCGCTCCGCGAGCATTCGGCGCAGGTCGCGCACACCATGGGCCAGTTGGCCCGCACGCTGCAGCTGGTCGACATCTCCGTTTTCCGGGCCGATCCACTCCAGCGACTCGCGCCAGGCGCGGTCGATCGCCGTGCCCGCGTCCACCTCGTGCCTCCAGCTGCGGCCATGCAGCGTGTGATAGCGCTCTTCCTGGAGCATCTTCTTGAGCCGGCTGCGCAAAATTTCCACATTGCCGTTGGCCAGCGACTCGATCATCAGAGTGAAGGCGCTGTCGAGCACGGCATTGGCGGCGACGAACTCACCCCATTCCGTCCAGGGTCGGTCCAGATAGGGCACGTTCGCGTAGTTCGCGGCATCATCCACCGCACCGTCCGGGGGTCCCAGCTCCCGTAGGGACCCATAAAGCACGCGGCTATGTCCGATGTCGTCGAGACCCATGGCGGCCGCCGCGATATCGGCCTCGAGCGTGGGCGCGGCGATACACCATTCGGCGTAGCGCATCCCGAGTAGCTGCTTGTTGTCCGCGAGGCTCTTGACGAGCGAGTAGAGGCTCAGCTATCCCCACCCGGCGCCCAGAGCTGGATGATGGCGGCCTTGGGCACGATCATCATCTCCACCCAGCGCTCTTCGTCGTAGGTCGCGCGCGCGTACGCCATGGCAAGGTCGTCATCGGGCGCGACCACGGAACCAACCTGGTGGAGCGGATCGACCCTGGTCTTGCGGGCGAAGACGCCGTACTCCTGAACGTCCGTGTGAACGCGCGTGTACCGCATCAGACGGAAAGCCCCCAGGCTCGGAGCGCGTCGCGGCCGTCGGCGGTCAGCCGGGCCGAGGTCCACGGTGGATCCCATACGACGTCGAGGCGCACCTCATCGACACCCGGCTCCGCGAGCAGGCGCTCACGGATGTCGCCCATCAGCATCTCCGTGGCCGGGCAGCCCATGGCGGTGAAGGTCAGCCGCACGCAGGCGCGGCCTTCCTCCACGCTTACGCCATAGATCAGGCCCAGGTCCACCAGGTTGACCGGCATCTCCGGGTCGTTGATCTCGGCCAACGCCGACCAGAGGCGCTCTTCAAGGGGCCCCGCTCCGGCGTGAAAAAGCGGGGAGAAAGTCACGCCCGAACCTGGAATTTGGCGAAGCTCTCCTGAAAGAGCGCAACCATTTCCGCGTTCCGCGGACCGCGGGCACGCCAGCGCTTGAGGACGGCGTCCCAGCTGCAGGGGTCCTTGGTGTCCCAGCGCTTCTCGTCGGCATCGAACGTGCACGGAAACGGGTAATCGAGGACGTAGCCGTCTCCCTCCTGGTGTGCCGGCACGCGGATCCCGATCGATTCCATGAAGGGAACGACGGTCGACAACCATTGCTGCCGCAGCTGATCGTTGGTCAGGCCTTTGAGGTGGTAGTCGAGCTGGGTCGAGTGCTGCTTGAGATTGTCGGGCAAGCCAAACCATTCGACGGTCAGGGGAAACATCCAATCGACCGCGCGCTGCAGCTCTTCCCGGGCTTCGCCGCCGGCCTGGCTGATCCGCTTCGACCAGTTGCGGCCATTGCGCAGGTGAAAGTTCTCTTCCGCCATGACTTTGACGAGCCCTCGCTTCCAGGGGCCATAAGACCCGTGCTCGTGGATGTCGCCGAGCAAACAGAATCCCGCCTGGTCGTACATCGCGTTCGCGACCACCAGCTCGGTCCAGCTCTCCAGTGGTACATCGAAGGCATAGGGATAGCGAAAGGCCTTGGGATCACGCTTGAAAATCAAGGCCTCCTGGCTCTCGCCCAGCTCTTCCAGGATGTGGTAGGCGATGTGCGCGTGAGCCAGCTCGTCCTGGATGATGGCAATCGCCGTCATGAAGGCATTGACGCTTGGCGCCTTTCGCGCCGCCAGGTAGTACGCGGGCGCCGAGATCAGTTCCGTATCGCCCGAGACGAGCAGCGTGTGTTTCAGTTCTCGGAGATAGTCGGGCGTCATCTCCGACGTCGACTCGACCAGCTCGCCCCGCTTGAGCAGCGCCTCGAGCGCCGCCGAATTCGCCGGCTCCATCCGGGGTTGATTCTAAGATGGTGCCGCGTGACTGAGTTGATCGAGGCCAACGGGCTTAAGTTCCATGTCCGCGATGAGGGATCCGGCACGCCGGTCATCCTGCTGCACGGTTTTCCCGACACGGGTGATCTCTGGCGCAACCAGGTGCCGGCACTCGTCAAGAGCGGCTTTCGAACCATCGTGCCCGACATGCGCGGGCGTGGCCGAAGCAGCAAGCCGGAGGCGGTTTCCGAGTATCGATTGTCGACGATCGTCCGCGATGTCACCGGCATCCTCGATGCCCTGGGCATCGCGCGCGCCCACGTCGTGGGGCACGATTGGAGTGCCGCCGTGGCGTGGCTCCTCGCGGCGCTCGCGCCCGAGCGGGTCGATCGTCTGGTCGCTATCTCCGTCGGCGCTCCCGGAGCCGCCGCGAAGCCGACGCTCGAGGAGTTCCAGAAAGGCTGGTACCGCCTGCTCTTCTTGTTCGAAGGCGTCGCTGAGGACCTGCTGCAGCGCGACGGCTGGTACCTGTTCCGCCTCTTCCTCGGCGGCGCGAAAGACGCGGACGCCTATGTGAAAACCCTGTCCGAGCCCGGCGCGCTCACACCGGCACTCAACTGGTATCGGGCCAACCTCCCGGTGCAGGCGCTGCTCGGCCGGAGCGGCGGGCCGCAGCTCCCCATGATCAAGGCGGACACGCTTGGGATCTGGAGCACCGGCGACCTCTATCTGACGGAGGAGGCGATGACGCGATCCGGACAGCGGGTGCAGGGTAGCTGGCGATACGAGCGGTTCGAGGGCTCTCACTGGGTACCGCTCGACCAGCCCGATCGCCTCAACCGGCTCCTGGTCGAGTTTCTCGCATGATACCGAAGACCCGGCGACCTCTGTAACGTTCCCCCGGCCCGCACGTTAAACGGCTGGATGCGGGATCATTCGCCGATGACGCACGTCTTACTGGCAGCTGTCTTCCTGGCTGCGATCGGGATGGCTGCGTGCCAGAGCACGCCAACCCAGCCTGCGGCCGTGACCCAATCCAACCCGCCGACGAGTGGCTCCGTGACTTACGACGCCGATCGCAAAGTGGTCGTCCTCGTCACGTCCGGGTCAAACCAACTGGGGAGTGCCATGCAAACCTGGACCTGGGATGGCCATCTGTGGACGAGGAAGACGCCCGCCACCAGCCCGCCGAGCCGCAATGAGGGGCTCCTGGCCTACGACGAGTCTCGCCGGGTCGCCGTCCTGCAGGGCGGGCAGAGCCGGTCCGGGGCGCTGAACGACACCTGGGAATGGGACGGCTCCAACTGGCGACAGCGGCAATCCGCGCACTCGCCCGATGCGCCTCAGCAAACCGGGTCGATCGCGTACGACCCGGTCGCCCACCGCGTGCTGCTCTTTCAATGGGTGCCTCGCTTGGGTGCCTCCGCCGTCCAGACCTGGAGCTGGAATGGTTCGGATTGGACACTGCTGCGGCCGGCGCATCTTCCCAGCTTCGTGGATGGAACCCTGGCTTTCGATGGTCAGCGCCTCCTCCTGATCGGGGGGTCGCCGGACGGAAATCAGCTGGAGACCTGGGGATGGAGTGGCTCCGACTGGAGCCTCGTGGACGCTCGACACGCACCGATATCTCCGTTCCTGCCCGCCGCATTCCACGCTGGGACGCACAAGCTCGTTCGCTATGGCGGCGGCCCGGGTGATGACACCTGGACCTGGGACGGCAGCACCTGGGCGCGGCAGCACCCGAAGCATTCACCGGCCGCCGATCTGCGAAAGCTTGTCTTCGACAGGGCTCTCAACCAGGTGGTCGCCTTTGGCGGCCTGAGCGACGGCGAAGCCATCAAGGGCATCTACGGGTGGGACGGATCCGAGTGGTCGGCGATAGGAACTGGCAGTCTACCGGCGGTCGCGGCTGGCAACGGCCTGATGCCGTCGAGTGATGCGCTGGCGCTGATCCGTCGCACGGTGACGAAGACCAGCCCGGTCTTGTTGCCGCAGCTGCCTGCCGGCGTCAACGAGGCGGTGGTTACGGTCGACAGCACGGGATTTTCTTTGCGAGCCATGAACGACGATCGCTCGATCGAGGTCAGCATCGGCGTCGTCGTACCGGGAAACTCGAACCTCGGTGCCGCCGGCAAGACGATCGCCTTCAGGCGCTCATCCGCGGCGTACCAGTACATCGCGAGTGATCCCCGGGGCTGGCGCTCGCTGTGGTGGATGGAGCGGCCGGGCTACTGGCCCGTATCGGCGCTGAAGGACCAGACGGGCGTCCCCTACGTGCTCTCGGCCACGAGCATGACCGAGGCTGAGTTCTTCGCCCTGGCCAACACCTTGCGCTGACATTCGCGGGCCGCAGGCAAAAAAATACGACCTGCCGTTACGGTTTACAACTCACCGGTGTTACCCAGCGAGCCTTCATCCCGCTGCCCAGTCCAAGCCCTTGCGGGCAGGACCTTCGCCGCTAACAGAACCGGGCGTCTTGCGACACCCGACTCCCCAGCCCTTGCGGGCCGGGCCCTCGGGCCTCACGGCTCGAGAGTGGGAACCTTGCGGTCCCCTCGTCAGCGACCGACTAGAGTCGTTTCCTTCTCTAGCTGGCTTTCTGACAGGTCGCAGGTGGAACTCTACTCACCCACCCCATCAGCCGCAATACGGAACGTTTGT
>DATNNA010000211.1:0-13375 GCA_035602075.1 Binatus sp. (SeqCode)
CCCGCGTCCGCCAGGAGCTACAGGCGCTTGGCGTCAGCGTTTCCGCACCGCGTTCGCCGGGCACCGCTATCCGCCGGGCCTGATTGCCGTCCTGGTCCTTTCGGTTGCGGGCTCGGCCCTTCTCGGGCACCAGTTAGGGTCCCCAACTGCGAAGCCGGCGAACACGCCGGCGAAGCAGCTGACGGTTAGCGATCCGTACGTGGCCGGCGGCACCTGGTTCAAGGGCAACCTGCACGTCGCCTCGGTGCGCGGGCTGGGCAAGGACCTCCCCTCGGCGCTGGGTGCCTGGTACACGGCGCATGGCTACGACTTCCTCGGGATCAGCGACATGAACACCTACACCTGGCCCGAGGAGTACGGCAACCGCGCTCTCGATGGGGTGCCGACAGTGGACACGACCTATGCCTTTGCCGACGTGCTGGGGGTGGGCATCGATCACTGGCTGCCGGCGCCGACGCTCCAGGGTGTGATCGATTGGATCGCGGCCGATGGTGGCCTTCCCGTGCTGGCCGCGCCGCTATCGCCGGCCAAGCCGCAGTCGCTGGTCACCGTCATGGGCCTTCACGGCCTCTACGGACTGGAGGTCTATGACGCCCGGCTGGCGCAAGCAAGCGCGGGCGAGGCAGACGCCACGGAATTGTGGGATCGGCTCCTCTCGGCGGGCAATCGCGTCTTTGCCTTTGCCGGAGACGACGCGACCGGCGTGAGCGATCCCGCAATCGGCGGCGCCTGGATCAGCGTGCTCGCCCCGACGCTTGATCTGAATTCGTTGCTGAGCTCGCTCCGCCGCGGGGCGTTCGTCGCATCCACCGGCGCCGAGTTCACCAGCTTGAGCGTTGCGGGGGCGACGATCACCGCTGAGGCGACGTCCGGCTCCAACCTGCGTTTCATCGGCAGCGGCGGCCGGTTGCTGAAAACCGTCAGTGCGCGCGCCGGCTCATACCGTGTCGTTGGTAATGAAGGTTATGTCCGGGTCGAGGCCATCCGCGACGACGGCACGCGGGCCTGGAGTCAGCCCTTCTTCGTCAGCTGGCGGTAACCCCTCGGGACAGGATGGGAGCTAGCGCACTTCGTTCGTCGCCGTTTGCGATTGCGGCGTCGGGCTGGGCCCCAGCGCCGTCGTGAACTTCCAGACGGTGCGGCCGGCTTTGCCATTGAGGGTGTAGGTCAGGTCAGCCGTATAGGTGGTGCCGGGTTTGAGCGGGACATTGGCCAGGAAAGCGAACGAATTCTCGGTCTCACCCGATGGTGATAGCGATATGCCGGGCAGCTCGGTGCCCGAGGGATCGCGGAAATGGAAGGCGCCAATCGTCACCGTCGAATTACGGTCGAAGGTGGCGGTCACCGGGTAGCCGATCGGATAGCTGGCGTTCGGCGCCGGGTCCGGGATTTCGTTGCCGTTGAAGGCGATCGGCACGCTCACCTGGTTGGCCGCGGGGTAGAGAATGATCCGCCCAGTCGCCTTCTCGCGATAGGAGAGGTCCATCACCTGGACGGTCATCGGCCCGAGGTACGCGTCACCGTAGCCCAGTTCGACCAGATCCGCGCGCAGCAGCGGAAAGCGGTGATAGACCGAGTCGATCCAGTCCGCCACCGCGGACACGGGCTCCGTTCGGTGGGTGATCACCTCGGCCATCGATCGCTGCGGATAGCCGTAGTGTTGCGCCCGGGTCAGTACGTTGTCTCCCGTGTAGCCCTGGCCGGTCGCCTCCTCCTTGTGGATGCCAAGGTCGCGAATGCTGGGCAGCGCGCCGTTGAAGAAGGTGTAGAAGGCGTGGGCCAGTGCCGACTGATGGATCACCGCCGAGCTGGTGACCGGGGTGAGGCCGGCCAGCCGACGATAGCCATTGACGGTGTCGAGGGCTGCGGCTTGCCGATCGACGGCAGCTTTGTCCAGGTCGACGAAGGTCGCGGCGGGTGCCGTGCTGGCGCCCCCCGGCGAGACGGTCTGCTTGGCGGCCTGTAGGGCGGCGGTCTCGTCCTTGGCCAGGTAGCGGAGCACAGCCACCAGGAACGCACCGGCCTCCTGGTCGGTCGGCTCCGCCGCGATCGCGGCCCGCTCGTCTTTGGCGGCGGTCGTCGCATCCTTGTCGAGGGCGACGGCGATGTCACCGAGCACCTTGAGGTCGAGCGCGCTGCGCGGTTGCAGCTTGAGGGCCGCCTCGTAGGCCGCCTTCGCCACGCTGTAGTCCTGGGCGAAGAGGGCAACGTCGCCCAGCTGCTCGCGCAGGCCGGCGTCATCCGGCGAGAGGGTCGCCGCGCGCTTCAGGAAGTCCGTGGCGGCGATCAGGTCCTGCCGAGCAATCGAGAAGCGGGCCAGTTCCAGCAACCGCTCCACCCACTTCGGCTGGGCGCCGGCCGCCAGCTTGAGGTGATTGAGCGCCTGCGGATAGTCCTTCTTATCGCGATAGTAGTTGGCCCAGTTCCGTTCGACCTCCCCTCGGTCGTACTCCGATCCCTTCTTGGCGAGGTCGGCGCCTTTGCTGAGCTCCTTCTGGGCCTCGTCGTAGCGGCCCACGTCGGCGAGCGCCTCGCCGTAAAAGGCCCGCGCCAGCGCCGAGTTCGGCGCCGCCTTGATGGCGGCCGCACCGTCGCGCGCCGCCGATTGGAGCTCGCTGTTCCAATCTTCGACCCGCGTCAAGACCGTCAGCACGAAGCCATCGTTGGGAGCGAGCTTCTGGGCCTTGAGCGCCTCGTCGAGCGCGGCTTTCTGTTTGGTCTGGTAGTTGAGGACCAGGGCGTAGGTCGCATGGTCCTTCGCGTCCTGCGGGTGCGCGCGGATCAGATCCTGGAGTTGGGTGGTTGCCGTGGCGTACTTGTTCTGGAACATGAGGGCGAGCGCTGCCTCTGCGCTCGGCCCGGTGGACTTGGGGGCAACCGGATCGCAAGCGACGAGCAAGGCAGCAGCAATTAGGAGAACCGCGCCGCGCCGCCTCACGCCCCCAGTCTATCGAGCGCTCATTAGTAACTCATGAGCCGGGTCCGCCGGCCCACGCGGGGCGTCGCCCCACGCGAGTGGCGCTTTAGTGCCATACGAGCGTTTGAGACGTCCCGTGTGTAACGAGATTGTCACTCCGGCATGGACTCTGCCTTTGCGCTCGTCACCTATTGTGCGGCCCATGACGGAGCGTGCGCGTAAGGTCGACCCGGGCCGGCTCCGTGTCATCGCGGGCGGCAGTCCCACCCCGGCTCCCTCGTACCGCTTGCTGACCCAGGTCAGCGCCGCGCTCAGCACCTCGCTCGACCTCGACCGCACGCTCAAGGAGATCCTGGAGCGGATGAATGCCCTGGTCGCCTTCGATGCCGCCACGATCTTCCTGCTGGACGACGCTCGGAGCGAATTGCAGGTGAAAGCAGCCCTGGGGGTCCCGGTAGCGCTCAAAGAGATGAAGAGCTTCAAGGTGGGCGAGGGCGTCGTCGGCTGGGTCGTCAGTCACGGCGCGACGGCGCTGATCCAGGATTCCTCCAAGGACGCTCGCTACAAGGTGACCGGCCCCGAGCGCCGAGCCAAGACCGTCCTCGCCGCGCCGTTGCGCGCGCAGGACAACCTGCTGGGTGCCCTGGTCCTGGTCCGCGCCGCCAAGGAGCCGTTCGGTCCCGAGCATCAGCGCCTGGTGGAGGCGATCGCCAGCCAGGCTGCCGTGGCGATCGACCATGCCCGCCTCTTCGCAACCGAGCGCGCCTCACGGCGGCGCGCGGAAGCCCTCCTCGCCACCGCGCAGGCTGGGAGCGAGGCGGTGACGACGCCGGAATTGCTGCAGCGGGCCGTTAAACAGGTGGCCTTTGCCATGCGCGCCACTGCCGCCGCCGTCATCCTGCCGGACGAGGAGGGCGAGATCATCGAGGCGGCATTCGATGCCGCGGATCCGCCGGCCTTCGGCCTGGAGTCCCTTCGCAGCCAGCCGGTCACGGCGCTGCCGCTGATGGCCGCCCTGCAGGAGGCGGCCCGACCGCTCCTGGTGCAGCGGACGACCCGCCCGGCCCTCCTCGATGACACCTTCTGGTCACACAGCGAGGCGCAAGCGGTGGCGGCCGTTCCGGTGCGCTGGCAGGGTCGGATGATCGCGGCCCTGATCGTCGGCTTTGCCGATCCGGAACGCCTGACTCCCGCCGAAGTCGAGCTCTTGGACGAGATCGGGCGCCAGGTAGCCCTCGGCATGGAGCGGCTGCGGCTGCAGGCGCGCGTCCAGGACCAGCAAAACGAGATGGCGGTGGTGGCCGAACGCAACCGGATCGCCCGCGACATGCACGACGGCCTCGTCCAGTATGTCTACGCGCTTGGGCTGCAGCTCGAGCACGCGCGTGACCTGGTGACCGAGCAGCCCGATGCCGTCGCGCCGGTGCTGACCGGCTCCATCCAGCAGACCAACCACGTCCTCTCGGAAATGCGGACCTTCATCTATCAGCTGCGGCCGATCATCATGAAGGAGAAAGAGATCGGCCAGTGGGTGCTGGACCTCTGCCGCCAGTTCCAGGACGCGACCGGAATCCCGGTGCGGGCTGAGGTGGGCGCGCCCGCCGAGGAGGAGCTGTCACCCGCGATCTCGATCGCGCTTTTTCGCATCATCCAGGAAACGCTCGCCAACATCTACAAGCACGCGGAGGCGACGCACGCGACGTTGTCGCTCGATTTCGGCGCCACCGGGGCCCGCCTCGTCATCGAGGACGATGGTCGTGGGTTCGACGTCGATGCCCGGCCGCCGCGCGCGATCCAGCAGGGCCACGGCCTGGCCAACATCGAGGAGCGCGTCCGTGAGCTGGGCGCAACGCTCGAGCTGGAAAGCGCGCCGGGAGCGGGCACGCGCCTGGAGGCGGTATTCCCGTACAGCCGATGAACGCCGGGACGGTTCGCCTGCTGATCGCCGACGATCACGAGATGATCAGACTCGGGCTGCGATCGATCCTCGAATCCGACCCGCGAATCCGGGTCGTCGGTGAGGCCGCCTCCCCTCAGGACGCGGTCTACCAGGCCGCGCTGCTGCGTCCCGACATCGTCCTCCTCGATGTCCGGATGCCGGGCGGCAGCGGGATCGACGCCTGCCGCGAAATCCTGGGGCGCAACCTGGGGAGCAAAGTGATCATGCTGACCTCCTACGCCGACGAGGACGCAGTGTACGAGTCCATCATGGCCGGCGCCTCCGGCTACCTCTTGAAAGAGATCAACAAGGCGGGCCTGATCGATGCCGTGATCTCGGTCTCCGAGGGCCGCTCCTTGCTCGATCCCGAGGTGACGCGCAAGGTCCTGGAACGGATCCGGAAGATGGCCGCCAGCACCGATGAGGTCGCCCGCGCGGCGCTCTCCGACCAGGAGAAGCGGGTGCTCCGGCTAGCCGCCCACGGCAAGACCAACAAGCAGATCGCCGCCGACCTCTTCCTCTCGGACAAGACGGTCAAGCATCACATCTCCAACATCCTCAGCAAGTTGAATCTCAGCTCGCGAGCGCAGGCTGCCGTCTGGGCGACCCAGCATGGCCTGCTCGACGAGTTTCCGGAGCGCAAGGCCAGCTAACGGCCGGGCCCGTCGGCCCACGCGAGCGGCGCTTTAGTGCCAGGCGAGCGTTTGAGACGTTCAGGGGAGGGCAGGGTAGGGGCTATGCCGGAATCGACCGGAACGCACGTTTTGCTAACGGAGAGGCTTGCGCCGGGTATCCGCCGTTCGGCCCAAAGAGGGGCTAACCGGCGGATAAGCCGGGGGGCCGGCGCAGGCTACGCTCCCCGGTACGGCCCGTGTTGCTGATGAATCCAGGAGGACCCGATGCTGCTCGTTGACAAACTCAACAAAGGCAAGCTTCCGGAGAAGCCGGACAAGGGCGAGCCCGGTCCGGTGCCGGCTCTGTCCAGCCTGGTCGTCAAGCCGCAGAACGTCGCCATGCGGATTCCGAACGTTGACGGCATCAAGCGGATCATCCACGAGCGCTTGATCGCGGCCCTTGGCCAAAACTCGGACACCGTCAGCAGCGACGTGATCCAACGCCGCGTCGCGGAGCTCACCGATGAGTACTGCGATGAGGCCAAGCTGAAGCTGACCAAGCACGACCGCACCGAGTTGGCCGAGCTGATCATGCACGACGTCCTCGGTCTTGGTCCGCTCGAGTCGCTGCTCGAGGACCCGGAGGTAAGCGAGATCATGGTCAACGGGCCGAAGACGATCTTCGCCGAGCGCCGCGGCCGGCTGGCGCAGTCCGAGCTGGTCTTCGAGAACGAACGCGAGCTTCGCAAGGTGATCGACCGGATCGTCGCCCGGATTGGTCGCCGGGTCGATGAGTCCTCGCCCATGGTCGACGCGCGCCTTCCCGATGGCTCCCGGGTGAATATCGTGATTCCCCCGCTTGCCGTCCAGGGCTCGAGCATCACCATCCGAAAGTTCTCGCGTGTGCCCTACAAGGTGCAGGACCTCGTCAACTTTGGAACGCTCAACCATGACATGGCGAACTTCATTCGCGCCTGTGTCCGGTCACGAATCTCGATGGTCGTCAGTGGCGGCACGGGCTCGGGTAAGACCACGACGCTGAACGTGCTATCGAACTTCATCCCGGACACCGAACGCGTCGTCACCGTCGAGGACACGGCTGAGTTGCAGCTCCGGCAGCGCAACCTGGTCACCCTGGAAGCGCGCAGCGCCAACGTCGAAGGCCGCGGCGCGATCGCGATCCGCGACCTTGTCGTCAACGCCCTGCGGATGCGGCCCGACCGCATCGTCGTCGGCGAATGCCGCTCCGCCGAAACGCTGGACATGCTCCAGGCGATGAACACGGGTCACGACGGCAGCATGACCACGGTGCACGCCAACAGCCCCAAGGACGCGATCAACCGGATCGAGACCATGGTCATCATGGGCGGCTCGGACCTACCATTCCAGGCCATCCGCGAACAGATCGTGGGCGGCATCACCCTGCTGGTGCAGCAGGCCAGGCTGCGCGACGGACGTCGCGTCGTTACCCATATCTCCGAGATCACCGGCATCAACGGCAACCAGATTCAGCTGCAGGACATCTGCCTCTTCGATCAGACCGGGATCGACGAGGAGGGCAACGTCCTCGGGACGTTCCGCTGGACCGGTGTCGTGCCGAAGCTGCTGCCGAGGCTGAAAGCCAACGGTGAAGACTTCCCAATCGAGGTTTTCGGACAGCACGGCCTCAAGGTGATCGAGGGGCAGCCCCATCACGCCGGTGGCGACGCGGCGCCAGGCGCCACGGCGGACTGACCGATGCCGAGGTGGTCGTTCTCTCGGCGGCGCGGGCCCGAGGAGAAGCCGGCGTCGCCGGCCCAGCCCGCGGCGTCGAAAACACCGCCGGCCGTGACGCCACAACCGAAAGAATCCGCAACGTCCGCGCCGGCTCGACGGGCGGCTGACGCCGCTTCCGACGGCCGGCCCCTGCAGGTGCAGTTCGAGGAAGCCACCGCGACACAGGCTCGTCTGCGCCAGGACCTGGCCGAGCTCCTCAAGGCACATCGACAGCAGGGACGGGTGCTGGCGCGGAATCAGAAATTACTCGAGCAGACCGAAAGCGACGTCAGCCGGCACCGCAGCCGCGCGGCGGCGATGGAGAGTGAGGTCGCCGAACAGCGCACCGTCGCCGAGCAGCACGCCGCTCGGGTCAAAGAGCTGGAGCACATCGTTGATTCGCACGCCACTCTGCAGACCGCCTACGAGGCATTGGATCGCGAGCGACAGGATCTCACCACCCGCCTGGCGGACGTGACCCGCAGCCGCGCCAGTGCCACGGCGGACCGTGACCGCATCGCCGGACAGCTCGCCACCGCGCACGCCACCATCGCGTCGCGCGACGCGGAGGTCGCTGCCCTCAAGGTGGAGCAAGACGGCGCCGACGCGCGCATCAAGGGATTGCAAACCGAGATCGACGAGCTGAGGCGCGCCAACGGCCGGCTGCAGACCGACCTCGAGCGCGCACTCGAGGCGAAGGCCGCGCACCATCACCTCCAGCTGGAGTTCGACGCGCTTTCCGCCCGCTGGGATGTGGCTCGCGCTCAGCTGGCCGAGGCGGAGCAGGCCGTGAAGACGTCGCAGGCCACCATCAAGGCGGCCCAGCGGCTGTCATCGTCGGTCGAGTGGCGCGGCGCCCTCGACGGCGTGCTCGACGCCGCCTCGGAGCTGGTCCGCTTCGAGCGCGGGACGCTGGCGCTCGTCGATGAACTGCAAGAAGAGCTCAAGGTTGAAGCCGCACGCAACAGCCCGATCGCAATCAGCGAGATGTCGCGCTTCAAAGTTGGCGAGGGGATCGCGGGCTGGGCGCTCTCGCATCGAGAGCCTGTTCTTGTCCGCGACAGCCGGACGGATGCGCGCTTCAAGGCATCGGACCCGAAGCACCAACCCCGCTCGTTTGTGGCGGTGCCCCTGCTGGCCGGCAAGGAAGGGCTGGGGGTGCTGACGCTGGCACGCTCCGCCAGCGATCCCTTCACCGACCATGACCTGCGCAATCTCGCGCGAGTCGCGACCGACGCCGCGAACGCGTTGATCAACGCGCGGCTGGTCGACCTCCTCAAGCAGCGAGAGGACCACCTGACAACGCTCGTCCGCAAGGCCCGAGAGCTGTCCACGGCGAACGACAGCAAGCAGGTGGTCGAGTTCGTCCTCACCAGCGCCAGGGAGCTCGTCGGGGGCAAGGCGGCGCTGTTGGCCCTGCGCAACCACAAGACGTTGGAGCTCGAGGTGGTCGGATCCCAGGGCGTGATAGAGGGTTTCCTCCAGCAGCCCATCGCCTGGGGGGCGCCCGCCGCGGGGGATGTGATGCGGACGGGCAAGCCCTGGGTCTCGCCGATCCGTGAGATGATCCCGCCGTCGCTGGTGGAGATGGTCGAGAAAGCCGGGCTCAAGTCCATCGTCTCGGTGCTCTGCGGCGAATCGACCGCGCAGGATGCGATGGACGACGGCATGCTCCTGAACCGCTCCGAAGTCGAGGTTTCCGACCAGGTGAGCGGAGTGCTCAATGTCTACCACGACAACCTCAATCCAATCAAGGCCGGTGACCTCGAGCAGCTGAAGGCCTTTGCCGAGCAGGCGGCGGTGGCGATCCAGAACGTGCGACGTTGGGACCGTGTCAAGGAACAGTTGCAGACCACCGCGTCGATGAACACCCGGCTGATGGGGCGCGAGCGCTACATCAACCAGCTCCTGTTCCGCATCCAGCAGCTCGAACAAGAGCTGGGTCGCTACAAAGCCGCCTGACCCAGCAAACTACCTTGACTCTCCTACGGGGCGATACATTGCTACTGGGGGCAGTCGACATATCCGTTGGGAGCGCCCGTCCAACGAAGACCACCCAATGGCGTTGAATTCGGCGTAGTTACGAACACCCGCGTGCCGTCTTGAAGAGTGGCCACGGCTCCCCGAAAGGTCAGGCATTTCTTGGTCAGCGCTTGCCTTCCGCCATCGGTTGGAGTCTCTAATCGAAAAACCAGGCTCAGGCTGCGGTCGTGGACCTGTAGTGCGAGCGGATACCTGCCATCGAGGCCCGCCTCGACCTGCCTCGCCGTTGCGTCATTCCATTCTCCAGCACCCACACAACCCCGATTGCACCTCGAAAACCCCATGTAGGTCACTTGAAGGTCGCTATCGGCCACTGGATCCATGTGACTGATTGTCGCGGTGCTCCTTCCGGTGTTTGCAATCCGAACCGTGATCACCCCACCCCCGGCCGTCACGGCTGGCACTGGAGCTACTGCGGCCTCAATGAAATAGATTGATGTACTACGCGGAGCTCCCGCGACGGTCGCAGCTGGTGGGCTGGTTGAGCAGCCCACCATTGCTAACCCCGTGGCGACAACGATTAGCTTTTGGAGGCGAAGCAGGCGGCCTTGCCTCCAGAGGCATGACCAAATCTGCACGGCGATGAGCTCGGGTAAGGGCGCTAACCGGTCATGCGACGACGACGTTTCCCTGCGATGTTCAAACGCCCGAGGATGAAGGCGTCGAGGACGCGATGCGAGGCGATGACGCCGTCACCGACGCGCCGGGATCCCTTGCGCCGGTCGGCCTTGAGATCGATTAGATACTTCTCCTGCTGCGCCCACACCATCTCGATCAGGCGGCTGAAGCTGGTGCCATCCTCGACCGTGATGCCTTCCTTTTCAATCCGGGCTTTGACAGCGGCGGGCAGCGCCTTGGCCTCGGCGAGGTTGAGCCGCTCGAGCGCTTCCAGCAGGTCGTCAAGCCGCCGCAGGTGGTAGCGGCGCTCCGCTTCGTTGCCGTATGCGTGAGGTGCTGATGCGTCCAAGCGGTCCTCCTGGTGGTGGTCTACGGTCGTATAACTCCGGAGCCGGCGATAACTTCGAGGCCCTGCGTTTTCAGGGCATCGATGACCCGGTTCATCCCGATGGAGTCGCTCGGCATGTGGCCGGTGATCACGAGGTTCGCCCGGGGGCGCTGCAACTGCTCCAACTCCATCAGGTCCCGCTCGTCGATGTGCATCGCCAGGATGGTATCAATGCCATGCTCATAATACGGGCGATAGACGGCTGCGCCACCATTCGTGCCGGCCGCCATCTGGACCAGCCAGCGTCCAATCGGGTTTTCGGCCTCCCCTAGCCGCTCCCTCCCCCCGCTTGCGGGGGAGGGTCGGGGTGGGGGCGGTAAGGCCAATTAGAATTCGTCCGTGCCGGCCAATGTGGGAGCCGATCGTCGCGGTGAAGGCGGCTTCGCCCCAACTTTCAAGGAAGCGGTCGGTCGTTGGCGGCGCCGCCACCGTCATCCCGCGCCCAACGAAACCTGGTTCGCTGTCCATTACCGGGTCGGCTGGCTCGTCGAGCGCCTGTCCTTCCTGGAGAGCATTCACTTGCTTCGGCAGGGCCTCGACGTGCGCTCGCTTGCGGCGGAGCGCCCGGCCCGGCGGAAGAAGGGCGAGGCGGGGCCTGACGACGCGCATCCCGATGACGCCAACCCTCTCGATGTCGAAGACGAACCGGCCGACGCCCTGGCGTCGAGCGAGACAGGCACACCGCCCGGCGATGTCCGATAATCCGGCCATGCGGCGCTTCCGGCCGCGCTGGCTCAGTGCGCTCCTCGGCGGTATTGTTTTGCCCTTCGATCCCGTGCTGGGCATGGTGATGCTGATGGTCGGGTTGTGGCCCAAGCGAAAGGCCGCCCCTAGAGTCGTGAAGTGAAGGTCTACCTCGGCCGTGCGGTCAGCGGCGAGCTGGGTCCCCGCAGCCTGGAGGCGATCCAGCTGGCGCATCGAGCCCTGCGTGAATTCGGCGCCGGTATCCTCGCCGAGCGTGTGGCGGATCCCGATTACCGGCCTGGGCTCGATCGTCCTGAGCTGATCGCCGAGATGATGCATCGCGAGCTGCTTGAGGCGGACGCCGGCTGCATGGAGATGACCGGCCGCAGCACCGGGGTCGGCTTCGAGGCCGGCTGGCTGCTGGGACGGGGGCGACCGGTGCTGGCGCTCTACGACGCGGACGTTTCGCCCGCCTCTTCCGTCGTTCGCTTCCCGCCCTTCGACCACTGCGTCCCCTTCGGCTATCACGACCTGATGGACGTCGGCGGCGCCGTCACCGACTTCTGCCGCACGATCGCCGCACACGCCGCGTATCGCGCCGAAGGCTGATTCCCGTCTCAGGCGCCACCGCTACGCGGACCGTAAGGGTGGCAAACGTTTGACTCAGTAGAGGGAGGGCCAGACGCCCGAAAATTGAATGGCAACCAAAGAGTTCAGCGCTGAGGAGATCGCTGCCGCCCTTGGCGGCCGCCCGGGCGGGCAGGGGCCGGAGCTTCGGCTGCTGATGCTCTTTCAGTCCGAGGCGGGCGATCCAGTCGACACCGAGCCGCACTTTGTCCCAGATGCCTTGCGTAAAGCTGCCTGACTGAGGCCGGCGGCGCGAGCCGAGTTCCTACACTTCATAGGTGAGCTTCCGTGCGTGTGTCCTGACGGTGAGCACCAAAGGGGCACGTGGCGAACGCGCCGATGAGAGCGGGGAGAAAGTCAGCGAGGAACTCGCGCGCGTCCCCTGCGAGATCGTCGGACGCGCTGTGGTCAGCGACGAGGTCGACGATATCCAGCGCCAGATCCGCGAATGGCGGCAGAAGACCGACCCCGACCTGATCGTCTTGACCGGTGGCACGGGGCTGGGCCCGCGCGATGTCACGCCGCAGGCGCTGGAACCAATGCTCGACTACTTTGTGCCGGGCATCGCGGAGGCGATGCGGGCGGCGGGTCTGCGCAAGACACCTCACGCGATGCTGTCGCGCTCGCTGGCCGGCGTCATCGGCAAAACGTTGGTCCTGGCGCTTCCCGGCAGCCCACGCGGTGTGGTGGATAGTCTCGAGGCCATCATGGAAGCGTTGCCGCACGGCCTGCGGACGCTTCGCGGCGATGTCAGTGACGCTCCCGCCGCCCACCGTCCTCGCTGATGGGTCGCATCAAGGTCGGCATTTCTTCCTGGACGGAGCCGACACTGATCAAGAGCGGTTGGTATCCGCCGGACGCGACAACCGCCGAGGACCGGCTGCGCTATTACGCCACCAGGTTTCCCGTCGTCGAGGTCGACAGCACGTTCTACGCGATCCCCAATGAAAAGACGGCGAAGCTCTGGGTCGAACGCACGCCGAAGGATTTCGTCTTCAACGCCAAGGCGTATGCGCTGCTCACCCAGCACCCGACGCCGGCCGCTAGGCTGCCAAAGGACCTGCGCGAGAAGCTCGGCGATTCGAAAGCCAATCTCTATTTCAAGGACCTGGCGCCCAAGGATAAGGAGAGTGTGTGGGACCGTTTTCGGGAGGGCTTGCAGCCATTGCAGGATGCCGGCAAGCTGGGCGCGATCCTCTTTCAGTTTCCCAAGTGGTTCCTACCTTCGCCAGCCTCCTACCGTTTCATGGAAGACCTGCGGGAGTGGCTCCCGGATTTCGGCATTGCGGTCGAGTTCCGCCAGGCCTTATGGATGAAGGAAGAACGGCGCCAACGCGTCATCAAATTTCTCAAGGACCACGGCTTCACCTATGTCGTCGTCGATGAGCCACAGGGCTTTACCTCGAGCGTGCCGCCGGTGGTGGCCGTGACCGCGCCACTGGGGATGGTCCGCTTTCACGGGCGCAATCGGGAGACCTGGGAGAAAAAGGGGATCAGTACCGCGGAGAAATTCCGTTACCTCTACGAACCGAGCGAGCTGAAGCCCTGGGCCCCCAGCCTGCGCGAAATGGCGAAGGAGGCCAAGGAAGTGCATGCGATTTTCAACAACTGCTACTCCGATTACGCCGTGCGCAATGCCGAGGACCTGACCCAGCTCCTGACCTGAGCCCCGCCGAAAGGTTCCCGGTGCGGGCCGAGTTGAATGGGTAGCGCCGCGGCGCAGCTATGCAGGCCTACCAGTCGCCCCCATGCCCGTATTGCGGAATTACCTGGAACCAACCGGGCGCCCA
>DATNNA010000212.1:0-9598 GCA_035602075.1 Binatus sp. (SeqCode)
AACATGACGTATCCGTTCGGGACCTATCTCGTCGTTGTCGACATCGACCGTGGCACCGGGCAGGTCAAGGTCCGCCGCATGGTGGCGGTCGACGATTGCGGGGTGCGGATCAACCCGATGATCGTCGAGGGACAGATCCACGGCGGCCTCACCGAGGGTTTTGGCATCGCGTTCATGGAGCTGATCACGTTCGACGAGGAAGGCAACTGCCTCGGCTCCAATTTCACCGATTACCTGTTGCCCACCAGCTGGGAAACACCGAAGTTCGAGATGGGCGAGACCGTCACGCCGTCGCCGCACCACCCGATCGGTGCCAAGGGCGTCGGTGAGTCGGCCACGGTCGGCTCTCCGGCGGCTTTCGTCAACGCAGTCATCGATGCGGTCGGACACCTCGGCATCAGGAACATCGATATGCCAGTCACCTCCGACAAGGTCTGGGAGGCCTTGAACAAGGTCGGCGCGGCGGAGTAAGGCCTAGCGAATGTCACTCGCAGACGACGTGCTGGACCGGGCGGCGGAACTGCGACGGCGGGGGGAGACCTTCGTCGTCGCGACCGTCGTCCGGGTCGAGCCGCCCACCTCGGCGCAGGCCGGCGACAAGGCGTTGATCACCGCCGACGGCAAGCTCTGGGGCTGGGTCGGCGGTAGCTGCTCCGAAGGGCTGGTGCGCCGCGAGGCGATGATCGCGATGGGCGACGCCCAGCCGCGCCTCGTCAAGATCGCGCCCGACGAGTCGCCCGATCATCTCCCCGGCGTCGTATCGCATCTCAGTACATGCCCGAGTGCCGGCAAACTGGATGTCTTCATCGATCCGCAACTCCCTCGACCCCTGTTGCTCGTCGTTGGCGATACGCCGGCGGCGCGCACGCTGATCAAGCTGGCCGCCACGATCGGGTACACCACGTGCGCCGTGCACCCGGGCGCTGTCCCGACCGACTTCCCCGAGGCGGACCAGGTGATCGGCTCGCTCGACCTCGGGCCCGCGCGCCCCAACGCGAGTACCTGGGCCGTGGTTTCCACCATGGGCCACTACGACGAGGACGCCATCGAGGCGCTGCTAGGCTACGACGTCGCCTATATCGGCCTCGTCGCCAGCCGCCGCCGGGCCGCCACCGTTCTGGGCGTCCTGCAGGGCCGAGGTGTTAGCGGCTTGGAGCGCGTCCGGCGCGCTGCCGACAGCTCGGTCGGTGGCTCGCAGGAGGAGATTGCCCTGGCGACGCTCGCCGAGATCGCCGCTGAGCGCCATGCGGATCAGCGCCGCTACGCGATCCCGTTGCCGGAGACCGCTGTCGATCCGATCTGCGGCATGCAGGTCGAGCTGAAGGGCGCGCTGCACACGCTGAGGATGGGAGAGACGACGCAGTACTTTTGCGGCGCCGGTTGCCTGGATGCGTTCAAGCTGCGGGAAGGTCAGTCGATCGCACGCTGACCCTCCCGCTATGAGCGCGCCCCGGTGTGGAAAGGCGCGCGGTTCGACGTTTACGCCGATCCGATGATGGGACGAACTTCGATTGACCCCACGGCTGCGGAAGGGATCTTGGCGGCGTAGGCGATCGCCTCGTCCTGGTTCTTAGCCTCGACGACGTAGAAGCCGATGATCTGGTCGCTACCAGTCGTGGCCGGGCCGGCTGCCGTCTTGGTCGATCCGTTGCGCACGCGGACGGTCGTTGCCGTTTTTGACGGCTGGACCGGGTCGCCGGCCTTGAACATGCCGCGCTTGGACAGTTCGTCGTAATAGGCGCCGAAGGCGGCCTGTTGCTGCTGCATCTGTGCGCTATCAGGCGCGGGCATCTTCGATTCGTCGGCGTAGAGCAAATACAGATATTTCATTTCCTCTCCTTTTATTTAGGCCGGTCTGGCCTGGGCGAGCACCTGGTCTTTGGTCACGCCCTCCATGTTGTGGACCTGCTTGGCGTGCTGCTGGACCCCGGCCACCAGCTTCGCCTCGTCGTCGGTCTGGAGCGACCAGCCGCATTCACATTCGACGCGCTTCTGCATTCCGCACCTCCTCGAGAGATTCGACTGAACCGCCGCCCTTTCCCCCGCCGCCCTTTCCACGCCGGGGGCGGCTGAGAGCCGGGGGCGGCAGGGATCAGGGTCTTTAAGATCATCGCTGGACGCCTTTGGCGAATGTTTGGAGGGTCATTGCTTCGCATCTATTTGACCGGTGAGGTGGCCGTCGAGCGCGGAGAGCAATTGCTACGGGACGCGGATCTCGCCGGCCGCCAGGGGCGCCTGGCGTTCGTATATCTCGTGTCGGAACGCGAGCGGGCGGTAACCCAATCCGAGCTCGCCGAGCTGCTCTGGCCCGACTCGCTTCCCCCTTCGTGGCCGGTGGCGCTGAGTGCGGTGATCAGCAAGCTCCGCCAAAAGCTGGGGACGCTGGGCCTCGATCGCGACCGGGTCATTGCTAATGCCTTTCGCTGCTACCAGTTCCGGCCACCGGCCGAGACCTGGATCGATATCGAGGCAGCCGCTGACGCCCTCCATCAGGCCGAGGGCGCGGTGCTCGCGAATCAGCCCGACGCCGCGTATGGCCCGTCGCTGATCGCGACCACGATCGCCCGCCGCCCATTCCTGGCGGGGGAGGATGCTCCCTGGGTAATGACTCGACGGGAGCGCCTGCGTGACGTCCTGGTTCGAGCGCTCGACTGTCGGGTCGAAGCGCTTCTCTGGAACGGCGAGCTGGCGCTGGCGCAGGACCAGGCGCGCGCCGCCGTCGAGCTCGAACCGTTTCGCGAGTCAGGCTATCGCCGGCTGATGCAGGTGCTGGTCAGGCGCGGCGATCGCGCCGAGGCGGTGCGGGTCTACCAGCAATGCCGCCAGCGGCTCGCCGATGAGCTGGGCGTCGGGCCTTCGGACGAAACGGAATCCCTGCTGCGGACGCTACTCGGTAGCACCGCCTGACGATTGGACCGTTGCCGGCCGTCTACGCGCGCTTTATCTCGGCGCCGACCTCGTCTTTTGCGAGGTCACCGTCGTGCGAGGAGCCGTTCGCGGGGAGTGCCGGGGCGATAACCGGCCGGGCGGTCGGTGGTTTGCTGATGCCGGCCGCGGCGTAGATCTCGTCCTGGTCGAGCGTGTCTTTCTTCAAAACGGCTTCGGCCAGCCGATCGAGCCGGTCACGGTTCTCCGTCAGCAGCCGCACCGATTCCCGGTGGCACTCGTCAACGATGCGGCGGACTTCCTCGTCGAGCAGCTTCGCCGTCTCCTCGCTGAAGCGCTGCGCGCCCAGGTCACCGTCGCCGGGCTGGGTCAGGTTGAGCGGCCCCAGCTTCGGTGACATCCCGAAGCGCGCCACCATCGAGCGGGCGATCTGGTTCACCTGCTGGAGGTCGCTCTCGGCGCCCGTCGTAACGGCGCCATAGGCGACTTCTTCCGCCGCCCGGCCGCCGAGCGCGAGCGTGATCCGGCCGCGCAAGTAGCTCTCTGGATAGTTGTAGCGGTCGTCGATCGGTTGGCTGTAGGTCGAGCCGAGGGAAAGCCCGCGCGGCACGATCGTCAGCTTCTTCACCGGATCCGCTCCCGGGACCAGGAGGCCCATCAGCGCGTGGCCCGACTCGTGGTAGGCGATCAGCCGTTTTTCGTCAGCCCCGAGCACGATCGGCCGGCGAAGGCCGAGCACCGAGCGCTCGATCGCCTCGTCGAAATCCTCTCCAGTGACCGCGGTCCTGCCCTTGCGGGCTGCGACCAGCGCGGCTTCGTTGACGATGTTGCGCAGGTCCGCGCCGACGAAGCCGGCCGTCGCGCCGGCGATATCGCCGAGATTCACATCAGGAGCGAGCGAGACATTGCGGGTATGGATCTTGAGGATCGCCTCGCGTCCCGTCTTGTCCGGCGCATTGACCGTCACCCGACGATCGAAGCGGCCGGGACGGAGCAAGGCAGGATCCAGGACCTCGGGACGATTTGTGGCGGCCAGGACGACCACGTTCTGATTCGGTGTGAAGCCGTCCATCTCGGTCAGGATCTGGTTGAGCGTCTGCTCGCGTTCGTCATTCGCGCCGAAGGTGGCGGATGAAGCGCGCGCGCGGCCGATGGCGTCCAACTCATCGATGAAGATGATGCTCGGGGCGGCCGCCTTGGCCTTCGCGAAGAGATCGCGTACTCGAGCCGCGCCCACGCCGACGATGGCCTCGACGAACTCCGATGCAGACAGACTGAAGAACGGCCGGTTGGATTCGCCGGCGACCGCGCGCGCCAGCAAGGTTTTACCGGTACCGGGCGCTCCAACCAGCAGGATGCCGTGGGGGATCTGGGCCCCGAGCCGCTGGTACTTTTCCGGCGTCTTGAGGAAATCGACGACCTCGGCGAGGTCTTGTTTGGCCTCTTCGATCCCGGCGACGTCGGCAAAGGTAATGCGTGTCCCCGAGTCGGGCGTGTAGAGCGTGGCCTTACTCTGGCCGAAGGCTCCGAGAAAGCCGCCCGGACCGGCACCGGCCATCCGCCGGCTCAGATAGAGAAAGCCACCGATCAGCAGCAGGGCCGGCCCGAAGCTGAGCAGTACGTTCAGCAGCGGTGATCCCCCTGAGCCGGGCGGCGTCGCACTGATCGGCACATTGTGCTGCACCAACAGTTCATCGAGTTTGTCGGTGGCGAAAACCGGACGCTCGGTCTGGAAGAGCGTGCCTTTCGCCGACCCGGAGGTCACCGGTTTGATGAAGTCGCCCTGGATCGAGTTGGCTTGGGCGGTGATGTCCTTGACGTTGTCGGCATTCACCTGCTGGGTGAAGGTCGTGTAGGGCACCGTGATCCGCGCTGGCCCGCTCATGAATACGACGGTCAGGAAATAGTTGATCGCCAGCAGCACGACGAGATAAATCCAGAAACCGCGGTTGCGCCAGAAGGGCTTCGGCGCCCCGGCCGGCGTGGGCGCTTTTCCCGATGACGGTAGCAATGGCCGTTTGGTTGGGCTGGAAGCCAAGTAGTTCCCCTCGTATTCGACTCTACACGCTTGGCAAACCGCCCGTGGCCGCCTATACTTAATGATAGCGAAGCTAAAATATATTTGGAGGCTTGATATGACACTAATGCATCTACTCGTGCTCCTCTTGGTGGGAGCGATCGCCGGGCTCATCGGGGAGCGCCTGGTCGGTCGCGGCATGCCCGGCGGTCTGATCGGCGCCATCGTCGCGGGGCTGGTCGGGGCGTGGTTGATGGTTGACGTGCTGAAGATCGTGCTTGCGCCCGAGTTCGCGCTCGCGGGCATCCCCATCCTCTCGGCGATTCTCGGCGCCGCGATCGTCGTCTTTGTGTTCAGCCTGGTGGCGGGCCGAGGCTTCGCTCGCGGTTGGAGCCGGCGCTAGGCGCTTCGTAGGCGCGCGTGAGGGCTCGGCGGCGCAGACGCTCGGGCCCTCTCGTGCTTACCTTCTCCTTGTAATTGGGCAAGTCTTCGACGTACACTCTCGCTGCCGCCTTTGGGGAACGGGCGGTGCCTATTCAAGGGAGGGAGAACATGGGGAACGAGCGTTGGAGTCGGCGTCAATTCGTGAGCCGTGCCGGCAAGACGGCCGGCGGCGTTGTCCTGGGCCTCAGCTTCGCGGACTTCCTGGCGGCCTGCGGGGCATCGAACGCTCCAGCAGCCGGGGGCGGAAAGGTAGAGATCTTCAGCTGGTGGACCGCTGGCGGCGAGGCGGATGGTCTCGCCGAGATGTTCAAGATCTACAAGCAGAAGTACGCCGGCGTGGAGATTGTCAATGCCACCGTCGCGGGCGGCGCGGGGACCAACGCCAAGGCGGTGCTGAAGACCCGCATGGAAGGTGGAAAGCCACCGGATAGCTTCCAGGTCCACGCGGGACAGGAGCTGATCAGCACCTGGGTGAAGGCCGGGAAAATGGAACCCATCACCAGCGTCTGGAAAAGCGAAGGGTGGGACAGTACGATGCCCAAGGACCTCAAGGACATCGTCAGCTCGAACGGCGACGTTTGGTCGGTGCCAGTCAATGTCCATCGCGGCAATGCCCTCTGGTACAACAAGAAAATCCTCGACGACAACAGCATCACCCCGCCGACCAACATGGACGACTTCCTGTCGGCGCTCGGCAAGCTCAAGTCGAAGGTACCGGCGCCGCTCGCGCTGGGCTCGAGTGGCAACTGGCAAGTGCAGATGTTGTTGGAGAACAACATCCTGGCCGCGGGCGGACCCTCCTTTTACAAGGACGTGTTCACCGCCAAGGCGTCCTTCACCGACGCCAACGTCAAGCAAGCGCTCAGCTGGATCAAATCCATGCTCAGCTACGTCAACTCCGACCACCCGACGCTGGGCTGGGACGACGCCGACAAGCGGTTGATCAACGGGACTTCGGCCTTCAACATCATGGGTGACTGGGCCAAGGGCTACTTCACCGCCGCGAACTGGGTTCCCAACAAGGACTTTGGCGCGGCTCCCTCGCCGGGGACGACGGGCAAGTACGTGATCGTCTGCGACACCTTCGGCCTGCCGAAGGGGGCGCCCAACCGCGCCAACGCGATCAACTGGCTCAAGGTCTGCGGCTCGCAGGAGGGCCAGGCGGCCTTCAATCCGAAGAAGGGATCGATTCCCGCCCGGACGGACGTGCCGGCCAGCATCTTCGATCCGATCGCCCAGCAGTTCATCGCCGAGTTCAAGACCGACGCGCTCGTCCCCAGCTCGGCACACGGCTCGGCTACCCCCGATGCCTTCGCGTCGGGCGTCAACGACGAGATGGGCCAGTTCGTGATCAACAAGGACGTCAACAAGACGGCCAGCAACCTGCAGAAGCTCTCCGACGAATTTCTGAAGTAGTCCTGGCGAATCGCTGATGGCGACGGCCACCGCGCCGCCGGTCATGGTGGAGCGGCTCCCTCGGAGCCGCTCCCTCAGTCCGCTCTCCTGGGATCGGGTGATGCCGATCTTGATGATCGCGCCCTCCGTCGTGTTGATCGCGATCTTCGTCTACGGGTTCATCGGGCGCACCGCCTACACGTCGCTCACCGCCTGGCGCGGGGTAGTGCCCGACTACACCTTCGTCGGGCTGCGCAACTACGAGCGGCTCTTCCAGACGGAAAAGTTCCAGGCCGACATCGTCAACACGATCCATTTCACCGCCTTCTTCCTCGCGGGATGCCTGATCCTTGGGCTCGGCGCCGCTGTGCTCCTCGACCAGAAACTCCGAGGCAGCATCATCTTTCAGAACATCTTCATGTTCCCGCTGGCCATCTCGTTCATCGTGACGGGCACGGTCTGGCGCTGGATCTTCAACCCGAACTACGGCCTCAACGTCCTCTTCCATAACCTGCACCTGGACTTTCTGCAGTCGGGGTGGCTCACGAGCCCAAGCAGCGCCCTGAACTCGCTGACGATCGCGGCGGTCTGGCAGATGAGCGGCTTCTGTATGGCGATGTTCCTCGCCGGATTGCGCGGCATCCCGGAGGAGCTGCGCGAGGCGGCTCGTGTCGACGGCGCGTCGGAGTTTCAAGCCTTTCGCTACGTCGTCTTTCCGCTACTGCGGCCCATCACGCTGTCGGCCGTCATCATCCTCGGCCATATCTCGCTGAAGATCTTCGACCTCGTCTTCGTCATGACGTTTGGTGGTCCAGGCTACGCGACCGATATGCCGGGCTTGAACATGTTCATTACGACGTTCCGGCAGGACCTCTTCGCCCGCGGCGCCGCGATCGCGACTGTCCTGCTGCTCATGGTTGCCGTCCTGATCGTTCCCTACCTCATCTGGAACTTGCGAGGGGAGACCGAGCGATGAGCGTACTGGTCGCATCTCCGCGGCCCGTAACGCGCTTGCGGCCGTCGACCGTCGTGGCCTATGTGCTGCTGATCGCGCTGGCGGTGTTCTTTCTCCTCCCCATGTTCGCCATCGTGGTGACGTCTCTCAAGTCCTTTAACGAGGTTTCTCGCTCGACGCTCTGGGAGCTGCCGAAGGCTCCGACCCTGGAAGCCTTTGGGTCCGCGTTCGAGGTCCTGGCGCCCTCCTTCCTCAACTCGGTCCTTTTAGTGGTGCCGGCCACCGTCCTCTCTGCCGCGCTGGGCTCGCTGAACGGGTACGTGCTCTCGAAGTGGAAGTTCCGCGGCGCCAACCTCATCTTCGCCCTGCTCCTGTTCGGGATGTTCATCCCCTATCAGAGCATCCTCATCCCGCTGTTCCAGTTCCTCAGCACGGTCGGCCTCTACGGTGGCATCCCCGGCCTGATCCTGGTCCACGTCGTCTACGGCATCCCGATCTGCACGCTGATCTTCCGAAATTACTTTGCGACGGTGCCACGCGAGTTGCTGGAGGCGGCGCGCATGGACGGCGCCAGCGTCCTCGGCATCTTCCGCCACATCATGCTGCCGATCTCGATCCCGGGATTCGTGGTCGTCATGATCTGGCAATTCACCAGCATCTGGAACGAGTTCCTGTTCGCGGTCACGATCGCCCAGGACCCGACCCAGCGGCCGATCACGGTGGCGCTGCAGAACCTGGCGGGGAGCCTGCTGTCGCAGTACCAGGTGCAGATGGCCGGCGCATTGCTGGCCGCCGCGCCCACTCTGCTGGTCTACATCTTGCTGGGCCGCTACTTCGTCCGGGGACTGCTGGCCGGGTCACTCAAAGGTTAGGCAGCGCGCACAGTCCGTTAGAGACTGTTAGAACTTCCGCGAAAAGGCGCTTCCGGCTTGCGGATTCCATACTCGAGCCCCCAGAATGATGGTTCCCAGAAGCACAAGATCATCAGGAGGGGAAACACAATTGCGCGAACTTAGATCGCTGACCATTATGGCGTGCGTCGGTGCGATGGCGGTCCTCACCGCGGCATGCGGTGGCTCAAGCGTGGCACCGTCGACAAGCGCCTCCGTGCCGTCGGGTCTCAGTGTGACATCGTTCGATGCCAGCTTTTCGGCGATGGCCCAGCTCAAGGCTCTCCACACCGCGGGGAGTGGGCTGGTCGGGGTGATCCTCCCCGACACGACCTCGTCGACGCGGTACGTTGCTTTCGATGAGCCCTACCTTAAGCAGGCCTTTACCGGGGCCGGCTATTCATCGTCGGAATTCACGATCGCCAACGCGCAGGGCGACGTTGCCAAGGAAATATCCCTTGCGCAAGCCCAGATCACCCAGGGCGCCAAGGTTCTGATCTTCGACCCCCTCGACAAACCGACCGGGGAGCAGATTCAGCAACTTGCGGCGTCGCACGGCGTCAAGGCCATCAGTTACGACCGGGCCACCTTCACGGGCACCAACACCTACTACGTGAGCTTTGACAATGTTGCCGTGGGCAAGCTGATCGGCAAGGGCTTCATGGACTGCGTTACGGCCTGGGGCGTGTCGAACCCGAAGGTCTTCACGCTGGACGGCGGTGAGGATACCGATCCCAATGCTTTCTCCTTCGCCCAGGGATACAACCAGGTGATCTGGAACAAGACAGACACCCCGCTGCCGGTCGGCACGACAAATAGCGCCGGCTATACGCTGGTTGGCGATAAGGTCGCGCCCAAGTGGGACAATTCCGCGGGTCAGGCGATCTTCCAGCAGTCCTATCTCGCGAACAAGAGCATCAACGCGACCGTTGAGGCGAACGACGGTCTCGGCAACGCCGTGATCACCGTCCTCAAGAGCCAGAACGTGGCCGCCAAGAAGATTCCGACCAC
>DATNNA010000213.1:0-5172 GCA_035602075.1 Binatus sp. (SeqCode)
GCGCTTCCGCAGCAGCGGCAGCGTTGCCGCGAGCTCGGCCTCGCGGGTCTCGGTTTCCAGCCATCTGACACCGGCCGTCGCCGCGAAGCGATCGACCTCGTCCGCCAGGCGGGCGCCCAACCCCTGCCGCCGATACACGGGAGCGACCGCAACGAATCCCTGGGCACGATCGGTCAAGCGTGCCCCATCCTCACTCAACGCAGCCTCCGCCATCCCGGCCAGGACGCCCTCGCCTGTCCAAGCGCTGAGCCTGAGGGTTGGCTCATCCGCCGGCCGCAGGGTCTCTTCGAAGAGGAACCCTTTGACATCCTCCTGCCAGTGCCTGAACTGATTGGCAAGGTCCAGCCAGGGCTTCAACTCTTCGGTCTCGACGGGCCGGACCGAAAAGGGGGACATGCCCCCACCCTACCCTCCCCCGCACGGCGGGGGAGGGAAACAATCCGGGTTAGAAGGTCAGCGAGACCGAACCATTGATGGATGCGCTGTAGACGACGCAGCCGACAAGCCAGATGTTGGCGCGATAGTGTGTGAGGGTCGCGCTGAACGTTCCACTGCCGTTCTCGCGCTCCGCGCCGACGCTGTTCAGTTCGCCGCGGACCGCAAAACGCTGGTTGGTGCAGCCGCTGAATCCACTGATCTGGGTCACGGTCCCGTGCCAGGGGGTGAATGAGCCGTGGATCGCGTCGGGCCATCCGTTGATCACGGTGTTGAGGCGGAAGCTGCCGCCGGTGATATAGACAGGATGATTAGTCAGCTGTTGGTGCCGGACATCGATGTACCAGGCGCCGGCGAGACTTCCGGTCGCCTCGCCGACGAACTGGCCTTCAGTTGGCGTCGCATTCGGCAATTCGGTACCGCGGATCGATTCCGTGTAGGTGCTACTGGCCGCCGCCGTCACGGTCACGACGAGGGTCGCACCCAGAGCAAGCGCGATCGACAACGCCAGTCGTTTCATGTTCCCTCACACCTTCTTAGGTTGATTGAGCGCCTCTTCGAGGATGTCGAGCCCGCGATCGAGTTCTTGCTCGCTGACCGTCAGGGGAAACAACAAACGGATGACATTGTCGTAAAGGCCGGCCTTCAGGAGAACGAGGCCGTGCGTGTGGCAGTAGCGGAGAACATCGTTAGTCATCGTCCCGGCCGGTTCGCGCGTTGTACGGTCGGTGACCAGCTCCATCGCGACCATCGCGCCCAGCCCGCGGACGTCACCTACCTGCGGGTGACGATCCTTCCACGCGCGCATCCGTGCGAGAGCCCGATCGCCCAGCCGCTTGCCGCGCTCCGGAAGTTTTTCCTCGAGCAGCACGTCGATGACGGCCAACGCGGCGGCGCAGGCCACCGGATTGCCGCCAAATGTTCCGCCCAGCCCACCCGGGCTCGTGGCATCCATCAGCTCACTGCGCCCGACAACGGCACCAAGCGGCAGGCCGCCGCCCATGGACTTGGCGAGCACGATCAGGTCCGGCTCGATCCCGGTGTGCTCGACCGCGAACATTTTTCCGGTGCGACCGAAGCCGGTCTGGACTTCGTCGGCGATCAGCGGGATCTGGTACTCGGTGCAGAGCTTGCGAAGGGCGGGCAGGAAATCCGGCGGCGGCACTACGAAGCCGCCCTCCCCCTGGACCGGCTCGACCAGGATGCCCGCGACACGGTCGGCGCTCACCGTCGTCTTGAAAAGCTGGCGGACGGCCTCAACGCAGGCGCCGCCGAGACTCTCCGCGGCCATGCCGGCCGGACGCCGGTACTCGTACGGGTATGGCACCTGGTAGACCTCCGGGGCGTAGGGACCGAAATTCTGCTTGTACGGCGCGACCTTTCCGGTGAGGGTCATCGACATCAGGGTGCGGCCGTGAAAGGCATTGTGGAAGCTGATCACCGCAGGGCGACCGGTCGCCTGGCGCACGACCTTGATGGCGTTCTCGACCGCTTCCGCCCCGCTGTTCAGCATTAGCGCTTTCTTAGGAAAAGCCCCGGGCGTGATCTCGCAGAGCCGGCGGGCGAGGCGCACATAGACCTCCGGCATGATCACCGGTGCGCCAGAGTGGACCAGTCGGTCGGCCTGCTCCCGAATGGCGGCCAGCACGCGCGGGTGGCCGTGGCCGAGGTTCATCACGCTGATGCCAGTGGCGAAGTCGATGTAACGGTTTCCGTCGACGTCGGTAAGGCTGGCGCCGCTGGCCGCCGCCGCGAAGACCGGCATGGTGGATGCCATGCCGCGCGGGACGTAGCGATCCCGCTCAGCCTGGAGTTCGCGCGATCGTGGCCCGGGCCAATCGGCCATCACCGCATTTAAGCACTCGACCGATGGCTCTTGACGACGCCCACGCGAGCCGCCATGCTTGGTTCGCCGCAACGCCGGGAGACGTACGGGCGCCATTCGCGGCGTGAAATCATCGATTAAGGAGAGGGCAAGCATGTCTAGCCGCACACCAACGATCGAACGACCGGCGGTTCGAGCGGAGACTCCCGAACTCAAACGCGGAGCGCTCAAGCTGCTCGACACCGTGGTCATCGCCGTTTCGAGCACGGCACCCGCCTACAGCGTCGCCACGGCTATCGGTGCGCTGGCGCTCGCCGTCGCCCTGGCAGCTCCGGCTGCCATCTGGGTCGGGTTTCTGCCGGTCATGGGCGTGGCGATTGCTTACTACTACTTGAACCGCGTCGAGCCCAACTGCGGCGCCTCCTACAGCTGGGTGGGCAAATTCGTGAATCCGAAGCTCGGGTTTTTTAGTGGCTTTGTGCAGATCGCGGCAAGCCTCATCTTCCTTTCCTTCGCGGCTCCGCAAGCGGGGCAGGCGACGCTGCAGTTATTCAACGCCTTCAACCTGACGGGTATCGGGCCGCTCAACCTCGACACCGCTTCCGTGGCGAGCCAGGGGGCCGCGGTGGTCATCGGCGTGCTTTGGTTGGCCTTCGTGACGTACATGGTCATGGTTGGCATCCGCGTCGCTGCCCGATTCCAGTACGTCCTGCTCGGGCTCGAGTACTTCATCGTTCTCGGCTTCGCCATCCTCGGTTACTTCCATGGTGGCGGCTCCACCTTTTCTTTGAGCTGGCTCGACCCGCGCACCTTCGGTTCGGTCGGTGCGCTGGCCGCCGGCGTGGTGATCTCGGTATTCTTCTACTGGGGCTGGGACACCGCCGCCAATCTCAATGAGGAGACAACCGACGGCCGTGAGAACCCCGGGCGTGCCGGCATGCTTGGGATGATCGCGTTGCTCTTCATCTTCCTGGTGGCCGCCATCTCGATTCAGATGGTGCTGACCCCCGACGAAATCCAGGCGAACAGCGCCACCACCCTGAGCGCCTTTGCCAAGAAGCTGGTCGGCGATCCATGGGCAGCGCTCGCCATCCTTGCCTTCCTTTCCTCAACGGTGGCCACCGTGCAGACCACCTTGCTGCCAAGCGCGCGGACCGCGTTCTCGATGGGCCGCGACGGCGTGTTGGGCGGGATCTGGGCCCGCGTGCATCCGACCTGGCGTACGCCGGCCATCGGCACGCTCATTCTGGCGATCATTGCGGGCGTGGTTGCGCTCCTTTCGCCCGCCATCGGCGCCCTCAACGCGATCGTCGCGGCCGGCGTGACCGGGCTCGGACTTCTAGTCGCCGTTTACTACGGACTTGCCGCGGTCGCGTGCGTCGCCTACTACCGTCGCGCCCTGAGGCACAGCGTAAAAGGCCTGATCTTTGCCGGCATCGTGCCAGCCCTTTCGGCGATTGCCCTCTTCGGACTCGGCATCTACCTGGTTTACAGCCAGTGGACGTCCACCGATAAATTCGAGGTCAACGCCACGAACGGCAAATTCGTGGTGGCCGTCCCCGTGTTGGTCATGTTGGCCGCTGTCGTGGCGCTGATCTATTCCGTGGCTCGCCGGCAGTCACCCTTCTATCGGATAGCGCGGATTGAAGCGGCGCCGGATGCCTTCTCCAATGTGCCGGCCGCGGATGCGGAGCGGGTCAGCTGAGTCGGAAGCTTTCGTCAACAGGCGGTGCTGCGAGAGGAGGTTGAGAGGGTCATGGCAACAACGGCAGTAAAGCGCCGTCAGATGTTCATCGGCGGCGAATGGGTCGATGGCTCCGGCAGCGAGTCGCAGCAGGTCATCAACCCGGCGACCGGCGAGGTCATCGCGGAGGTAGCAAAGGGTACGCAGGACGATGTCGAGCGCGCCGTGGCGGCCGCCCGCAAAGCTTATGTGGACTGGTTCGAGACGGTCCCCAAGGAGCGGAGCGAGATGCTGCTCAAGCTGGCCGACGCGATTCTCGGGGACGCCGAGGAGATGGCGAACATCGAGTCGGCAAACGTCGGCAAGCCGCGCGCCCTCTTCCTCTCCGAAGAGATCCCACCATGCGTGGATAACCTACGGTTCTTCGCCGGCGCCGCCCGCACGCTCGAAGGCCGCGCCGCCGGCGAGTACATGCGCGGGTACACGAGCATGATCCGCCGGGAGCCGATCGGCGTCGTGGGGTCGATCGCGCCCTGGAACTACCCCCTGATGATGGCCATCTGGAAGGTCGCCCCCGCCCTGGCCGCGGGCAACTGCGTGATCCTCAAGCCGTCCGAGTGGACGCCACTGACGGCCTTGCGAATGGCGGAGTTGGCGGCGGATATCTTTCCGCCGGGCGTCTTCAACGTCATCACCGGCGACGGCGAGCCGGTGGGGGCCGGCATCGTCCGCCACCCCGGCGTCGACATGGTGTCGCTGACGGGCGATGTCGCGACCGGCAAAGAGGTGGCCAGGGCGGCGTCGCAGACGCTGAAGCGCGTGCACCTCGAGCTCGGCGGAAAAGCGCCGGTGGTCGTCTTCGATGACGCCAATCTCGAGGCCGTCGCCGAGTGGGTCAAGATCGCCGGCTTCTTCAACTCCGGTCAGGACTGCACGGCGGCCACTCGCGTCATTGCCGGTCCGAAAATCTATGACAATCTGCTCGCTTCGCTGACGAAGAGCGTGCAGTCGGTGAAGGTCGGCAACCCGCTCGAGGAAGGCGTCGACATGGGCCCGATGGTCGCCAAGGAGCAGCTCGAGCGCGTCGAGGGATTCGTCGACCGCGCCCGCGAGCACGGCGCCAGAGTCCTGGTTGGCGGCGCGCCCATCCCGGGCCGCGGCTACTTCTACCAGCCGAGCCTGGTCACCGACGTCAAGCAGGACTCCGAGATCGTTAAGAAAGAGGTCT
>DATNNA010000214.1:0-6470 GCA_035602075.1 Binatus sp. (SeqCode)
CGCCGACGAGATGCGGAAGCTGCGGCCCTTCTGGCGGGACGGCCGGATCATCCAGTGGCCCGCCCGGGAGAGCCGCCGCCGCCTCGTGCTGGCTGAAGTGGTACGCGCTTTCCCACCGGGAAAACGCCTGGCGGAGGCGGACGTCGACGCCATCCTTCGCGAGTTCTGGCCCGACCACTGCCAGCTCCGGCGGGCGCTCGTCGAGCGCGAGCTGCTGAATCGGAAAGACGGCGTCTACTGGCGCGTGGGCTAGTAGATGTCTTCTTTGCGGGTGTCCTCGTCGGCCTCGGGGACCTCCACCTCGTCCTCGGCCGACTCGACGGTATGCATGCCGTCCAGCTCTTCGGCCGGCTCCTCGCCATCTTCCTCGGTTTCCTCGACGTCGGCGTTCCGGGTGAGCAGCGATTCCTTGGCGTAGGGTCGGAACTCGTCACGACCCCGTTTGATCGGGAAGGACGGCCGCCCGAAGAACTTCGGGTCCTGATAGGTCTCGCGAACAATGATCTTGACGGCGCCGCCGTCGCAGGTCGCAACCGCACCGGAATAGCGGTTGCCGCCCTCCAGGAACTTGATCAACCGCCGCCCCAGGGCGTGCTCCAGATGACCGAGGTAGACGCCACGCGACGTCTCGACATTCATCGTGTCGCCGGCCACGATCAACTTGACCGAGTCGCCCCCAGCAACCTTGCTGCAGGGGTCACCCTCGGCATGGACGTGAAGCGCCGTCAGCGAGGTCTTGCCGGTCTCCTCGATGAAGGCGTCAACGTCGACCTTTGCTTTCGAGGTGGGAACCGGCTGTCCGCCCCGTAGTCCTTGGAGCTTGCTGAGGTTCTTGACAGCGATCGGGTTGACGGGGTTCATCTTTAGAGTGCTCTTATAGGCTTCGGTGGCGTCGTTCAGTTGACCGAGCTCGGTGTAGGCCTTGCCCAGCCGGTTGAGGGTGTCCTCGTCCGGGCCAAACCGGTCCATGATGCCGCGGTTGACCTGAACGGCCTCGGCCCAGCGGCTCGCGAGGGCGAGCTCGATCGCCTCATCGACATACTGGGCCCTCGGTTTAATGCGCTCTGCGAATTCGGCCAATCGCCTGCCCTCCTGAGATGCGTCGTATACCCTACGCGCGCTTGAAAACCGTTGTCAAGCTTGCGTACCGAGTTGCTGGGCATCACAACGGAGGCATCGCAAGATGCTTGTGGGAAAACCCACCGATTATTAATAGGTATTAGAAGAGTTGCCCGGATTGTTGCAGCGCTGTGGGCAAGGTTGTATAAAGAGCTACGCTTTCGGGGATCGGAGATTAGCACGCGCTCAAACCGTATTTGGAGGAGGAGCTCAATGAAATTGTCGAAGTTGCTCGCCGGCCTTGCCGTGGCGAGCGTGGCGCTGGCCGCCTGCAGTACGACTGCCCCTGGCACGGCCAACAAAGGGATAATCAAAATCGGCGTCGACCTGCCGGAATCCGGAGCGGAAGCGTCGGACGGCATCCCGACCCTGAACGGCGTCAAGTACGCCGTCCAGACCGCGGGCACGGTCGAAGGCTTCACGATCCAGGTCTCCAACCTCGACGACGCCGTCAGCGGCGTCCATGACCCGCAGAAGGGAGCCCAGAACCTTCAGCAATTTGTCAGCGATTCGGCCGTCCTGGGCGTGGTCGGGCCGTTCAACTCGAACGTAGCCCGGGCCGAGATCCCGATCAGTAATCGGGCGCACCTGGCGCAGATCAGCCCCGCCAATACCAACCAGTGCCTGACCAAGAACATCTATATTCCGACGACGCTTGGCGCACCGAAGGACATCACCTGCAAGGACGCCGGCATCCTGGCTCCGGCCGACCTCCGGCCAACGGGCATCAACAACTACTTCCGCGTGGCGACCACTGACGACCTGCAAGGGCCAGCCATGGCGGACTTCGCGATCGACGTCCTCAAGGTGACCAAGCTCGGCGTGGCCTCTGACAACGAGGTTTACGGCAAGGGCATCGCCGACACCTTCTCCGCCGAATTCAAGAACAAGGGCGGAACCGTCGTGAAGCGCTCGGACTTCGACACTAAGAGCACCAACGACTTCCGCGGCTTCCTGCAATCGTCGAAGAGCGCCGGCGCCCAGGGCATCTACTTCGGCGGTACCGATAGCAACAAAGGCTGCGTGGTCCGGTCACAGGCATCCGGCATCTTCGCCCTCGACACCCCCTACATGGGCGGTGACGGCCTGCAGACCTCGCAGTGCTTGAAGGACGCGGGCGCCATGGCATCCGGCATCTACGCCGCCGTGGCCGCGCCCAACGCGGAGCAAATTCCCGCATCCGCATCGATCATCAGCGGCTTCAAGAAGGCGTTCCCGAACAAGGACGACTTCGGCGCGTACTCCATGCCGGCGTATGACTGCGGCAAGATCCTGATCGCCGCCATCCAGCGGGCGATCAAGGCGAACGGCGGCAACATGCCGACTCGCGAGGCGGTCCGGGCGGAAGTCGCCAAGACCTCGGGCTTCGTTGGCGCGCTGGGCTCGACCAGCTTCGATGCGAACGGTGACACCTCGCAGAAGATCATCTCGATCTACCAGGCGACGGGCAGCCCGGTCGACTGGGTGTGGGTCAAGCAGATCAACTACGCGAAGTAGCCGACCGGCCATAGAATCTGGAGGGGGTTAGGCCCCCTCCAGATCCTTCGAAGGGGAGAGACGAAGCTGGTCGGAACACTGCGGAATACGCGTCGCGCCCTTGCCGGCCCCGCCGGCACCTGGACATTCATCGGCGTCGTGCTCCTCATCCTGGTCGTCCTACTCACTCCGCGCGCCGCCAGCGATCCCTCGTTCTTCCTTCAGATCCTGGTCTACGGATTCGCCAACGGCGCGATTTACGCGCTGATCGCGCTCGGTTACACGATGGTCTACGGCATCATCGAGCTGATCAACTTCGCGCACGGAGACGTCTTCACTTTGGGAGCGTTCCTGTCGTTACCTCTGATCGGCGCCTTCGGGCTGACCGAGGGCCAGACGCCAAGCCCTGCGCTCTACGCGGCGCTGCTGGCGATCGCGGTCATCGTGATGCTGCTTCTAGGCGGCGTCAACGTGCTGATCGAGCGGATCGCGTATCGGCCGCTCCGCCACGCGCCGCGCCTGGCTCCCCTGATCACCGCCGTCGGCATGTCGTTCATTCTGGAAGGGTTGATGTACATCTGGCGGGGCGCGAACAACATCCATTACCCCGACTTCCTTCCCGCGGGACGCATCTCCCTCGGCGGACAGGCGTCGATCGGCTACAAGGACCTGATCGTCATCACCCTGGCGATTGTCTTCGTCATTGTGCTGACGGCATTCATCAATCGTTCCAAGCTAGGCAAGGCCATGCGGGCGACGGCGCAGGACCAGGACGCCGCCCAACTGATGGGCATCAATATCAACCGCACGATCGCCGCCACCTTCTTCATCGGCGCCATCCTGGCCGGAGCCGGCGGCATCATCTTCGGGCTGTACTTCAACACGGTGCGCTTCGACCTCGGCTTTCAGGCCGGACTCTTCGCCTTCACCGCCGCCGTCTTCGGCGGGATCGGGAACATCCAGGGGGCGGCGATCGGGGGCCTCTTCATTGGCCTGGTCAAGGCATTTAGCGACGGCTACTTCACCTCGCAGCTCACCGATGTCTGGATCTTCAGCATCCTGATCCTGGTCCTCGTCTTCAGGCCGTCCGGGCTTCTCGGCATGCGGGTGCCTGAGAAATGAGCACGGCGAGCCGCCCTGGCAAACAGCGGCTGGCCGCGATGACAAGCGGCTGGAACGACCGGGACTCGGTCATCTATCGATTGCTGCTGGTGGGGGCCATTGCCTTTCCCTTTTTCGCCACAATCCTTACCGGGGGAAGCGGCGGCGCCCTGATCAACCAGGCCGCCGATGCGGGCGTGTATGTCCTGCTCGCCATCGGGCTGAACATCGTGGTCGGTTACGCCGGCTTGCTCGACCTCGGCTACGCGGCATTCTTCGCCATCGGCGCCTACTCCGTCGGCATGTTCTCATCGGGGCAGCTGTATGGCAGTCCCTTACATCACGAGATCCACCTGCCGTTCTGGCTGCTGCTCTTCGTCGGTCTGTTCGCCGCGGCCGGCTTCGGGGCGCTACTGGGGGCGCCGACGCTGCGGCTCCGGGGCGATTACCTGGCCATCGTCACGCTGGGATTCGGCGAGATCGTCCCGAGGATCTTCCGCTATCTGGGGCCTGGATCGGTGCTGGGGAACTGGACCGGAGGAGTGAATGGGATTGCCGGCATCGACCCTCCGTCGTTCCCATTTGGGCTTACGGGGCCATGGGACCACGGGACACCGTTCAGCTTTCTGCCGCGGTTCGACTTCATCGATCCGCTGGCGTTTTACATCCTCATGGTGATCCTGGTCGTCATCGGCGTCGTCGGGGCGAACAATCTGTACCGGTCGCGCCTCGGCCGCGCCTGGATGGCGGTGCGCGAAGACGAGGTGGCCGCCGCCGCGACCGGGGTGAATACCGTGGCCGTCAAGCTTCTGGCGTTCGCGATCGGCGCCTCGTTTAGCGGCTTTGCCGGCACGTACTACGGCGCGAAGCTCTCGCTCGTCAGCTCCGAGAACTTTGCCTTCGTGGTTTCGGTCACCGTCCTGATCATGGTCGTGCTGGGCGGCATGGGGAACATCCCGGGCGTCATCCTCGGCGCCCTGGGCATCTACTACGTCCTCTTCAACCTGCTGACCAACCTTCCGGACATTGCAGCGAATGCGGCCAACGCGATCGGGCTCGGCTTCCTCAACACCACCAAGGGCGATTGGATCGGACTACACGACGAGGTGCAACGGCTCAACTTCCTGGTGTTCGGGCTGATCCTTGTGCTTGTCATGCTCCTGCGGCCGCAGGGCCTCCTTCCCAGCCGCGTGCGCGAGCAGGAGCTGTCCAAAGGCACGAGCGATGAAGCGGTCTTCGATCTGCGCGAGGAAAGCTAGCCATGGCGCAGGACGGCCAGATCCTCACGGTCGACGCCATGACGAAGCGCTTCGGAGGACTGACCGCGGTCGATCGGGTCAGTTTCCAGATCGCCAAGGGCGAAATTTTCTCGCTGATCGGGCCGAACGGCGCCGGCAAAACCACGCTCTTCAACTCGATCACCGGCATCTACTCTCCGACCTCGGGCAGGGTGGTGTTCGAGGGCAGGGACATCACCGGGCTCAAGCCCTATCGGGTCGCCGAGCTGGGTATCGGACGGACCTTTCAGCAGATCCGGCTGTTTGCCTACATGACCGCCTTCGACAACGTCAGGGTCGGCGAGCATTCGCGGATGCACGCGAAGGTCTGGGACGCCCTCTTCAAAACCAAGCGTGAGCGAGACGAGGAGGCCCGCGTCACCGAGAAGGCCATTGAGTTGTTGAAGTTCGTCGGCATCGAGCAGCATACGCACAACTACGCGCGTAATCTGCCCTATGGCCACCAGCGGCGCTTGGAGATCGCCCGCGCGCTCGCCAGCGACCCGCGCCTGTTGCTCCTCGACGAGCCGGCCGCCGGCGCCACGCCGCAGGAGAAAGTCGAGCTGATGGAACTGGTCGAGAAGGTCAGAGCCGAAGGCGTGACGGTCCTCCTGATCGAGCACGATATGAAGGTCGTGATGGGAATCTCCGATCGCATCGTGGTTCTCGACTACGGTCAGAAGATCGCCGAAGGCAAGCCTGCGGAGGTCCGCCGCGATCCCCGGGTGATCGAAGCCTACCTGGGGAAAAGCGCCTAGCGGGGCCTGATGGCGCTCCTCGAGATCGATTCCGTCGACACCTTCTACGGCCGGGTTCATGCCCTTCAGGGCGTGTCGCTACACATCGAGGAGGGAGAGATCGTAACCCTCATCGGCAGCAACGGGGCCGGCAAGACCACCACCCTCCGAACCATCTCCGGACTGACGCCCGCGTCGAAGGGACAGGTTCGGCTGCGAGGCAAGGACATCACGCGCCTCCCACCCGACGAGATCGTCGGGCTCGGCATCGGACATGTTCCCGAAGGACGACGCATCTTCCACCGCATGACCGTGCGCGACAATTTGGTCCTCGGCGCCTACCGGCGCAAAGACCGGGAGGGGATCCGCCGCGACCAGGAACACGTCCTGACGCTCTTTCCTCGGGTCAGGCAGCGCTTGAACCAGATCGGTGGCACGCTCTCCGGCGGGGAGCAGCAGATGCTGGCCATCGCCCGCGGGCTGATGTCCAAGCCCAAGGTGCTGCTCCTCGACGAGCCCTCGCTGGGGCTGGCGCCCATCCTCGTCGACCAGATTTTCGAGATCATTCAAGACATCAATCGCGAGGGCACGACCATTCTGCTGATCGAGCAGAACGCCACCAAGGCCCTGACCGTGTCCAACCGCGGCTACGTGCTGGAGACCGGGCGGATCGTCAAAGAGGGGCCGACCAAGATGCTCCTGGAAAGCCCCGACGTTCAGAGGGCTTACCTCGGCATCTAGCCGATCCGCGCATCGCATT
>DATNNA010000215.1:0-3232 GCA_035602075.1 Binatus sp. (SeqCode)
GACGTCTGGTGCAGCCGGCTGTAGCGATCGATGGGGAAGGTGAGGTTTGTGCCAAACGGCGGATTCGCCTGCTGGTCGGCCGTGATCTCGTCTTTCGTGGTGAGGGGTAGGTGCTCGAAGTCGTCCCAGGTGCGGACGGGATGGAGCCGCGACTGGTAGAAGCGATTGCTCTCGAGTAGGGCGTTGATACCCGCGCCGAGGCGCTCCAGCTGCGCCCGCACCCTGCCCTCCCCCGGAGGGGGAGGGAATTTTGAGCTCACCGTGAGATTATCCTGCGATCGTGAAGATCGCCCTGCCGGCCCGGCCTGAGCCCATCGAGATCGATCGGGAGCAAACCGCTGTCCTGCTCGTCGACATGCAAAATGCCTTTGCCAGCGTCGGCGGCATGCTGGACCTGGCCGGCGTCGACGTCCAGCCCGCCGCGAAGGCGGTGGCGAACGCTCGGCTGGTCGTCGATGCGGCGCGTGAGGCGAACGTGCCGGTCATCTACCTGGTCATGGGGTATCCGCCTGATCAATCGACCGCCGGCGGCGAGGACTCGCCAAACCCACGTAAGGAGCTCGCTCTCCGCCTGATGCGGGAGCGTCCCGAGTTGCGGGGCACGCTGCTGACGATCGGCACCTGGGACTTCCAGATCGTCGACGCGCTGACGCCGACGCCATCTGACCCGGTCATCACGAAGTCGCGCTACAGCGGCTTCGCCGGGACAACACTCGACGCGCTGCTACGCGGGCGCGGCATCCGTACCCTCTTGATGGCGGGGATCGCCTCGAACGTGTGTGTCGAGTCGACGATCCGTGACGCCTACTTTCACGAATACTGGCCAGTGATGATCGAGGACGCGACCATGCCCGCCGGATCGCCCGAAATCCAGCGGGCGACCGTCTATAACGTGACCACCTTCTTCGGCTGGGTGAGCACGGCCGGGGAGGTGGCGGCGGCCCTTCACGCTAAGTGAACTTACGCCGGAAGCCGAAGTGTGACACACTAGGGTGAGTGACAAGGCCAGCCTGGGTGCATCGCTTCACAAACGCCCAGCTGCGCAGCAGTCTGATCGGTAGTGATCTCCAGTTGCTTCGACTGATCGAGCGCAACTTACCCAACAAGGGCATTGCGAGTCACCTGGGCATCAGCGAGGGCGAAGTCAGTAGCCGGATGACGCGCTTGCACCAGACGCTGGGACTAACCCGTCCGGACGACAATCCCCGGCTCGCCGTCGCAGCAGGCACCAAGACCCCACACTAACGAGCAATGACGTCGAAGCCGGGCTCGCCCCAGTGGACGAGCGACCAGCTCGACAAGGTCGGAACCGCGGAAGAATTGCAGATCGCGTCAATCCGACGCGACGGCACGCTTCGAAAACCGGTCACCGTGTGGGTCGCCCGTGACGGCGACGACCTGTACGTCCGATCCGTAAGAGGGCCCAGTGCTCAATGGTTCCGTGGTACCCAGGAGAAGCACGAGGGTCGGATACGAGCCGGCGGTGTTCAGCAAGACGTCACCTTCGTCGACGCCGGCCACGATCTCGACAACGAAGTCGATGCTGCTTACCGGGCCAAATACCGCCGATACGCCGGAAACATCCTCAACAGCGTGTTGACTCCCGAGGCGCGATCGACCACGACCAAACTCGTACCGCGATAGTTATATCAGCGGACGAGAGCGCTGCGTAGCTCGGGGAGCGCCTCCGCGGCGGCCGCGGCGACGCGGGCGTGATCGGGTCCCTGGCAGTTGATGATCTGTTCCGTGAAACCGAGCTCGAGATGGCGACCGATCCGGTCGACAAGCTGGGCGCGGTCGCGACCGTCAAACATGTGCTGGATCGAGCGGCGGATCGCCGCTGGATCACGCCCGACCTTACGACACAGGTCATCGAGCCGGCGGCTCTGTTCGCCGGCTACCTCGGGGCTGGCCGCGCCGGCGCTGTTCCATACGTCGGCGTAGCGCGCCACCAGCAGCATCATCTGGTCGCCGCCTGCGCCGATCCAGATCGGCGGGTGCGGTTTCTGGATCGGCTTGGGGTCGGCAATCGCATCGTTGAAGTGGTAGTACCGACCATCGATGGTGGTTCGATCGTTGGTCCACAGCGAGATCATGGCCTCGATCGACTCACGCAGGCGTCCCACTCGATGATCGAGTCCTTCGAGACCGAACATCTTCGCCTCGGCTTCGGCCCAGCCGGCGCCGATGCCGAACTCGAGCCGGCCCCCTGAAAGATGATCCACCGTCACGGCCATCTTTGCCAGCAGCGCCGGATGCCGGTAGATGTTGCCGGTGACCATGCAGCCGATGCGCACGCGCCGCGTCGACGCGGCAATCGCCGCCAGCAGGGTCCAGCCCTCGTAGACAGTTCGCGCGACGCCGCCGGGGCCGATGGAGGCGAGGTGGTCGAAGTCCCAGACGTGGTCGAAGCCGGCCTCGTCGGCGATGCGCCAGACATCGCGAAGCGCCTCGATGGTCGTATCCTGGCCGGAGTTCTTTAATCCGATCCGTAGTGGATATGTCATCGACTCAAACTATCGCCTCGACCCCGATAGACGCCGCAAACGATCTCATTGAATCCGGCCGACTCTAGCAGCAGCAGCTTTAGAAGGGGAAGGGCCGACCTCCCTGGCCCTGCACCGTCACCCAGCGCATCTCGGTGAACTCGTGCATTGCCTCGCCACCGCCGAAGCGGCCATAGCCGCTGTCCTTTACCCCGCCGAAGGGGACCTGCGGTTCGTCGTTTACCGGCTGGTCGTTGATGTGCACGATCCCAGCCTCGATCCGTTCCGCTAAGGCCATGCCGCGATCCGCATCGCTCGTGAGGATGCCGGCGGATAATCCGTAGGTTGTTTCGTTGGCGACCCTCACGGCCTCGTCGGCATTCTCGACGATCGTGATCGTCGCGACCGGACCGAACGTCTCCTCCTTGCTCATCGCGCTATCAGCGGGGACGTCGGTGAGAAGCGTTGGCTCATAGCACGCGCCCTGCACCTTGCCGCCGGTCAGGACCTTGGCGCCGTGGCTGACCGCGTCGTCGACGCGGGCCCGGACCATATCCAGCGCCTGCTTGTTGATCAGCGGACCGATGATCGTGTCCATCTCGGTGGGACTGCCGACCTTGAGGCCCTTCGTCTTGGCGATCAGCTTCTCGGTGAACTCCTTCGCGATCGGGCGCTCCACGATGATCCGCCGCGCGGACATGCAGATTTGCCCCTGGTGCAGGAAGGTGCCGAAGGCCGTCGCGTTG
>DATNNA010000216.1:0-2618 GCA_035602075.1 Binatus sp. (SeqCode)
TCCTGCAGGAACAGCCGCTCGAACGGATCCGGCACGCGCTGGTTAATCGCGCTCAACGACCCCCGGGTTACGGCCGGGCGCCACGCCTCCATCTGGAGCATCTACCAGAGAAGCACCGCCGCCCGCGCGAATGTGACAGGCGCGGGGGCGCCGCCGAGCTGAACCGCATATATAAGGTATCCGCGTCGGGGGCCGAACCGGGACTACTCGCCCTTCCAGGTCGGCTTGCGCTTCTCGGCGAAGGCGGCGAGTCCCTCTTTGGCGTCGGACGTCTCGAAGAGACGGAAGATGCCGCCCCGCTCGAGCGCCAGCGCACTCTCCAGCGACATTTCGAGGCCCTGCTTCGCGACCAGCTTGATCTCGCCGATGGCGACCGTCGGCCCCCCCGCCAGCGTGGCCGCGAACGCGATCGCCTCGGGCAACAGCCGATCCGGCGCGACCAGTCGATCGACGATCCCGAGGCCGGCCGCCGACGTCGGGTCCAGCGGCTTGCCGGTCAGGAGCAATTCCATTGCCTTCTGCCGGCCGATCAGGCGTGGCAGGCGCTGGGTGCCGCCATTCCCCGGCAACAGGCCCAACGTGACCTCGGGGACGCCGAGCCGGTATTCGCCCTCCGCCGCAAAGCGGAAATCGGCGGCCAGCGCGATCTCCAGGCCACCGCCCAGGCAGTGGCCGGCGATGGCCGCGATGAACACTTTGGGCGTGTGCTCCATCTTGAGGAGGACTTCGTGCATGTGCAGGATCGTCATCGCCCGCGCCTTGGAGGTGACGCCGCGGAACATCCCGATGTCGGCGCCGGCGCTGAAAAACTTCGGCAGGTCCGACATCAGCACCGCCGCGCCGATCGCTTCATCGAAGCGGATCTGATCGATGGCGGCATTCAGGTCGTCGATGAACTGCCGGTCATAGGAGTTCGCCGGCGGGCGATTGAGATGAATGAGCGCCACGCCGCCTTGTTCCTTGCTGACCGACACAACCCTGGCCGAGGTGGTCGCTTGCTCCATCGATCCCTCCTTTGTGTACCCTGAAGTCTAGTTCGCACCGACATTTGGAGGACGAGCAGTACATGAGCACGATGGTGATCGACGGCAAGCCGGCGTCGGCGCGCTCCGGCGCGACGGTGGAGATCCACGACCCCGCGACCGGTGAACTGGTCGACACGGTCCCGCAAGCCGGGGTCGAGGAAACCCGGCAGGCGATCGACGCAGCCCACGCCGCGTTCCGCGGCTGGGCCGACACGCTGCCGCAGAAACGCACGCAGATCCTCATGAAAGGCGCGGCCCTGGCACGGCAGCACCTCGACGAGGTCGCCTCACTGCTCACGCGCGAGCAGGGCAAGCCACTGCGCGATTCGAAGATCGAGGCCGAGCGATTCGTCGAGGGCATCGAGTTCTACGCGATGCTCGCCGCATCGGGCGCCATCCGGGGTAAGCACGTCCAGCTCTCCCTGCCGGGTGCCTTTGGCATGGTCGTCCGGCGTCCCCTCGGCGTGGTGGGCGCGATCATCCCCTGGAACTTCCCGCTCACCCTGCTCGCGAACAAGATCGCCCCGGCGCTGGCCGTCGGGAACACGGTGGTCGCGAAGCCGGCCAGCAGCACGCCGCTTTCCACCATCCGCCTCGTCGAGCTGATGAACGAGGGGGGCCTTCCACCGGGCGTCCTGAACGTGGTGGTCGGCCCCGGCGCGGTGGTGGGCCAGGAGCTGATCAAGAATCCCAAGGTTCGCAAGATCGGATTCACCGGGGAAACCCAGACCGGGAAGCAGGTCATGGCGGAGGCGGCGTCCGACCTGAAGCACGTCACGCTCGAGCTCGGCGGCAGTGACCCGGCCATCGTCTGCGATGACGCCGACGTCGAGCAGGCGAGCAAGGCGATCGCCATCGGCCGGTTCTTCAACGCCGGCCAGGCATGCCTGGCGGTGAAGCGCGTGTATGTCTTCGACGCGGTCGCCGACCAACTGATCGAGAAGCTCACCGCCCGCGCCAAGAAGTTGAAGGTCGCGCCGGGCGGCGACCCCACCTCCCAGATGGGTCCGATGCATACCGCCGGCGGCCGGGAGACGATCGAAGAGCAGTTGAAGGATGCGCTCGATCGCGGCGCCCGCCTGGTGGCCGGCGGCCACCGTTTGCGGGGTGAGCCCTTCGATCGTGGCTTCTTCTTCGAGCCCACCATCATCACCGACGTCCCCCCGGACGCGCGCGTCTGGCGCGAGGAGACGTTCGGTCCGCTGCTGCCGATCGCCCGCGTCAAGGACCTCGACGAAGCGCTGGCCCGCGCCAATGATTCGGAGTTCGGGCTTGGATCGTCGATCTTCACGCGCGACCTCAAGCGGACCCAGCAGGCCATCGACCGGCTGGATGCCGGCTATACCTGGGTGAACACGATCCAGGTCGCCTACGATGAGCTGCCCTTCGGCGGCACCAAGCACAGCGGCTTCGGGAAGGAACATGGCGTGGAGGTGCTCGACTTTTACACCGAGCAGAAGAGCGTCGTGGTGGCGGGCGTCTAGCGTCCATCGACCTGCTCGAGAGCCGGACTGACGGCATCCTCGCGCTCCGGCTGAACCGGCCGGAGGCGCGCAACGCGCTCAGTCCGTCGATGGTGCGGGCGCTGCATCT
>DATNNA010000217.1:0-19813 GCA_035602075.1 Binatus sp. (SeqCode)
ATGGCGCGGGCCTTCGACGCGCGGGTCTATCGAGCGCCGGTCCGCGAACTCGGCTTCAAGCCGGTGCGCGTCACCGACATGGGACAGGGCGATGTTTTGCTACGAGCGTTCCAGACTGGCGATCGGGTTTTCCAATGGCACGAAGACACCTTCGACCTTCCGGCCGGCGCCGAGCTGCTGGTGGCCGGCGATGACGTGCCGATCCAGGCCTTCCGTATCGGCACCAGGGCATGGGGCGTGCAGTTTCATTTGGAGGTCGACGCCGGCGGCGTGGAGGCGTGGTTGCGGCTCGCGGATCCCACGCTCAATAGGGTCTGGAAGCGGACCTCGGACGAGGTTCGGGAGGAGCTTCGGATTTATCTCGATGCGCAGCAGCAGCGGTCGCGGGTGCTGCTCGCCGCCTTCGCCAAACAGGTCCGTTAATCTCCCTCCCCCCTTGTGGGGGAGGCTAGGGGTGGGGACTTTAGGCAGCCTGGGCGATCGTGGCGTAGAGAGCGGCACGCAGTGCGACACGGCGGTGCACCTCGACGATAAGTGCGGCTGGTGTCATCTCGGCCGGGGCCCGCAGGACCTGGGCGTTCTGCGCCGGGTAGGCAAACATCGCCAGGTCGCAGAGGACGATGACATCGGGGTCGGGCATCGGGCTCTCGAGCGACTCGACGAAACTCTCGGCCTGCAGGACCTGGTACCCGCCGGCCATCAGCGCCGTGCGATAGCGCTCCCCGCTATCGCGATCATCCGCGATGACCAGGACGCTCGCTACGCCGCTGAGGGGATTCATGTCATGACATCATGCCTTTCGTACGCGATCGCCGGTTAGGCCGTTCGGGCTACTGCTGCCGTCCGTTTGGAACCCCCCACCCCGACGCTCCCCCAAGGGAGAGGGAGAATTAGCGCACGCCGCGGATGCGGCTCACCATCACCGTTCCGAGGATGAACCACAGCGCGGCGCTCCCGAAGATGAAGCGAAAGCCCAGGTCGTTGCCGCTCGCGATGCCCAACAGCTGGTGACCCGGCTCGTTCAAGAAGTGGAGAAACCCGGCGAGGATCGCCGGCGCGAGCACCTGGGGGAGCGTGAAGGATACGTGCCATAGCGCCATGTCTCGCCCGGCGGCCTCCTCGCGGTTGGGAAGCACGTCACAGGCGAGGGCCCAATCGACGGCGTAGTAGGCGCCGTAGCCAATGCCATAGAGGATGCCGAGGATGTACAGCAGCGTGAGCGAGCGGACGAGACCGAAGAGCAAGACGGAAACGACCACGGCTTGTATGCCACTCGAGACGTACACGAACAGCTTGCGCCGCCCAGTCCGGTCTGAGAGCACACCGCCGACCATCGATGGGATGATCGCTCCCGCAATCACCGCGAGCAGCCAGAAGGCACTCGCGGCGCCGGCATCGGGCGTGCGCACAACGTCGCGGAAATAGAGCTCCATGAAGGGAAGGATCGAGAAGATGCCCAGCGTCACCAGCGCGCGGGTGGCGAACGTCCAGAAGAAGTCGTTCGACCGGAAGGCCTGGAAGAAAGCCATCAACGCCGGAAGCCTTCGCGCGGCCAGGAAAGTGGTGACGGCCGCTGCCACGAAGACGATGACGACTGGCCAGAGCAGGGAGCCAAGCTGGATGAGAAGGATCGCGAACAACGCGATGAGCCCGACGAGAAAGGCCGCACCGCAGATGATGGCCGCGGCCCCCACCCTGACCCTCCCCCGCGAGCGGGGGAGGGAAATTAGCACAGGTTCCTTGACGGCGATCACGGTGATCAGCAGCGTGATGGCAAGGATGACGGCGACCACGGCGTATCCGGCCAGTAACCCGGCGCGAGTGTCGCCGTACAGCTTGAAGGTGAGGCCCACTAGCCCGACACCGACCACGGTGCCCAGCTGGTTCATGGTGCCCAATAAGCCCGACGCGCGGCCTCGATCCTCGGCGCGGACGACGTCAGGGATGACACCCGTGTAGGCCGCCCCGGCCGCATTGTTGCTCAGCTGCACGACGAGGTAGGCGCCGATGAATGTCATCTGATTCGTGGAGAGTGCCAGCAAGCCGAGGCCGATGATGTTCAGGATGGTGCCGGCCACCATCCAGGGCCGGCGGCGTCCCCACCGCGTCACCGTCCGGTCGCTCAGCCAGCCCACGAGGATGGGCGTGAGCAGGGCGAAGACCCCGCCCGCGGCGGTCACCCGGCCGATCAGGAGATCAGCATTGGAGCCGGCGATGAGGGTGGCGCCGACCGGGATGAGGGAGATGTAGATCGGTTGCCAATGGGCACCGCCGCCGAACCAGAACGCATTGATCGCCGCGAGCCGCCCGAAGCTGAGTCGCGCTGTCGGCGATGTCTCAGCGGCTAACACGTGGTCACCGAGGTCACGTTCCCGTTGGCGTCATACGACGCGCCTCCGGAGTTGCAAGCGCCTGGGAAGATGGTGAGCTTTCCATTGACGCACGTGTAATGGTATGGGCCGCTCACGAGGCCCGATCCGCTACCCGTTTCGACGCCCGTGGCCGGACAGGCGATGGCTCGCACCGTGGCCTCGAACCCGCCGACGAAGATGGCCAACGCCAGGAGCGCCCCGGCGCCGGCCTTAAGGATGCCGGCGGGCTGCCGGGATTGCCTGAGCGAAGAAAGGAGAGCAACGAAAGCCAGGCCGCCGGCGAGGATCAGCGGTAATCCGATCGAGAAGATGGCGACAACGCCTATTGCCAGGAGACCGATGGCGCTCAATCCGAGGAGCGCCGGTCGCAGAGCGCTAGCCGGCCGTAGGGCCGCCAGGGCAGCCGTGACGGCCAGAACGGCAATGAAAGTGGCCACGAATACGACCGTCGACCCAAGCGGATCACGGGGTCCCTGGCTGTTCTGCCGGATCACGGTGCCGAAATAGAGGATGTCCACGACGGCAGCGATGATGGCGGCGACGCCGGCTAACCAGCGCATAGCGCTGGCCACATCCTAGTTGTACTGGGCCGTCAGGCGGTTACAGGCTTCAGGACGCGGAAGTCGACATCCTTGGTCTTGACCGTCCCGGCCGTCCGCCCCGGCGCCCTCTGGTCGTTCCAGTACAGGTTCGTGTGCGCGATGACCTGGTCCGGCGGCGGCGCCCCCCATTCCGTCAGGTCCTCCGTCGTGTGCGCGTCGCTGACCAAGGTCGCGTCGTACCCCCTGACGAACGCGCCGTGGAGCGTCGACCGGACGCACATGTCCGTCTGTGCGCCGACGACGACGAGTCGCCCGACTCCGAGGCCCGACAGCACCGTCTCGAGGTTGGTGGCCTCGAAGGAGTCGCCGTAGTTCTTCTCGACGAGCGGCTCGGCGTCGGCCGGAGTCAGCTCGGGGACGATCCGCCACTCGTCGCTCCCTCTCGCGAGCCCCTTGTCGGAGTGCTGGACCCAGACAACGGGGACCCGTTCCTGCCGCGCCTTCTCGACGAGGCTGCCGACGTTCGCGACCACCGCGTCGCGCTCGTGAGCCGCTCCGACGACGCCGTTCTGCACGTCGATGACGAGGAGTGCGGTGTTCGGCCGGTTCTCGAGTGTACTCATGGTCTCCTCTTACTCACGCTCCGCTCCTGCGTCCATATACGATAACAGCGAAGCCACGGACGCCGTCGCGCGCGCCCTTAGGATTGTCGAGGTGAGTGCGAGGATCGCGCCGTGGCTGACCGTAAGTGATGCAGCGGGCGCGGTGGATTTCTACAGGAAGGCGTTCGGCGCGGTCGAGCTCTACCGACTCGACGGCGATGGCGAAGGCGTCGCGGTCGCGCAGCTCTCGGTCGAGGGTGCGGTTTTCTGGGTTCAACACGACGTCGACGCCAGCCCGAAGAGCCGGCGCGCGGAATCGGTTCGGATGATTCTCTCGGTCGACGATCCAGACTCCATGTTCGAGCAGGCGGTCGCGGCGGGAGCTGCCGTGGTCGCGTCGGTGCACGAAGAGCACGGTTGGCGAACGGGGCGCGTGACCGACCCGTTTGGCCACGATTGGGAGGTCAGCAAAGAGCTCTCGTAGGCAAGCTCGATAATGGGCCATGCTCCTATCGGCCATGCTCCACTGGGGGGAGATCATCGGCGGGATCGCCCTCCTGCTCGTGGTCTTGTATGACATCTTTCAGTCCGTTGTCCTGCCGCGGCCGGCGATCAACAAGCTGGCAACGGTGCGGTATCTCGTTCGAGGGCTCTACTGGATCTGGCGATGGGCGGGCAACCGGATGGACTCAATCCCCCGCCGTGAGCGGTGGTTGGCGACCTACGGCCCGGTCGCCGTACTCGCCATCTTCGTCGCCTGGGGATTGGCGCTCGTACTCGGGTACGGGTTGATCATCGACGGGGTGCGCGACGAGATGCGGCCCGTGCCGGATTCCCTTGGCACCTCGGTGTATTTTTCGGCGACGACCCTGGTGCCGCTCAGCTATGGCGACTTCGTCCCCGAGGGGGTACCCGCCCGGCTGGCGACGATCGCAGAGAGCGCGACCGGCGTCATCCTGGCGGCGCTCGCCATCACGCTGCTCTTCTCGCTTTATGAGTCCTTCCAGAGACGCGAGGAACTGGTGGTGACGCTGGATGCGTTTGCGGGCGCGCCGCCGTCCGGGGTGCAGATGCTCGAGACGGCCTCTACTCACGGGATGCCGGAGGAGCTGATCAAGACATTTGATGACTGGCGGCAGTGGGCGGCGGCCGTGCTGGAGAGCCACCTGGCCTACCCCATGCTCGTGTTCTTTCGATCGAGTCACGACAACGAGGCGTGGCTCAACTCGTTCGGGGCCGTGATGGACGCGGCCGTCCTGGTGATGAGCACGGTTGATGACAAGTCGGAAGGGCCGGCGAAGCTGATGTACCGCGTCGGCAATCATCTCGTCGAGGACCTGTCCTGGTACTTCCGCCGGTGGACGCCCAAAGACGACTCGCCCGTCATCGAGCGCTTCGAATTCGATCAGGCCTGGGAGAGATTGCGGAAGGCAGGCTATCACTGCAAACCCGCCGATGAGGCCTGGACCTTATTCGCCAAGCTTCGATCCAGCTACGCCTCGCCGATCAACGGGCTCGCCCGCGCGCTCGTGATCATCCCGGCGGAATGGATTGGCGATCGCTCCTATCTTCCGCACCGGCAACGGGAGACACGCCGGCGCCGATTCCGGCGACGCCGGGATTGAGCCTCACCGGCCCTCGCGCGATCTCCCTGTCGGCGGCACTCCTGGCGGGAACACTCCTGGGATTACGGGCCACGCCGGCGGCGGCCGACGAGGGATGGGTCATCAACGCCTTCGACGTGGTCATCAGCGTCCACCAGGACGCCACGATGACAGTCCGCGAAACCTTGCAGGTGGACTTCGGAGCACAGCAGCATCACGGCATCTTCCGCGACATTCCGATTATTTACGAATGGGACAGCGATTCCCACCGAGTCTATGACCTGACGGTCAACTCGGTGACGGATGGTGTGGGCCGGGACTGGCCGCATACCGTTTCGGACATCGGCGCGGACCGTGAAATCAAGATTGGTGACAAGAATCAGACGCTGAGCGGGGCGCAGACCTACGTGATTGCCTACACCGTCGCGGGAGCGCTGAACGGCTTTGCGGACCATGACGAGCTGTATTGGAACGCCACCGGGCAGCAGTGGGCGGTGCCGATCAAGGAGGCGAGTGCGTCCGTGGCCGTCCCGGCCGACGGCCTCGTGTGGATCAACTGTTTTCAGGGCCTGACGGGCTCGCGCGAGGCCTGTCGCAGCGCATCGACCTCCAACCAGGCGAACTTCGGCGCTACCCGCGTGCTCCCCCCTGGCGAGCAATTGACCGTGGTCGTTGGCATGAAGAAGGGCGTAGCCGGCAACATCATCCCGATCCTCAAGCACAAGCCTCGGACGTTCCTCGAGTTTTTCAGCATCGAGCCTGGGACCGTTGCCGGCGCGGTTCTCCTGTTCCTGCTCGGCGCGGCGTGGGTGGGCCGCATGGTCTGGCGGCGAGGCCGCGACGTGGAGTACGCCACCGCGTACTACTCCACGAAGGATCCAACCGAGCGGGTCCGACCGCTGTTCCGTCCCCAGGCGCTGGTTCCCGAATATCGACCACCGGACAACCTGCGTCCCGCCCAGGTCGGCCTGATCCTCGACGAGAGTGCCGATACCAAGGACGTGACCGCGACCATCGTCGACCTGGCGGTCCGCGGCTACCTGGTCATCAAGGACGTCCCCGGTAAGCACGATTGGGAGCTGGTCCAGGCGAAGCAGGGCACCCGCGACCTCCTCCCGTATGAGGAGAAGATTCTCAAAGGGCTGTTCGACTCAATGAACTCGTCCGTCAAAGTTTCGAGCCTGAAGGGGACCTTCAGCGGCACCTTGAGCATCGCCGAAGGTCTCCTCTACGACGATTCGGCTCGCCTGAAATGGTTCGCCTCCAATCCGCGAAACACGCGATTGATCTGGGCCGGCCTTGGCATCGCGGTCATCATCGTCGGCGGTGTCCTGAGCCTCGCGCTCGGTGTGCTCGCCGGTTGGGGCCTGCTCGGGCTAGCGGTCGTCGCGATTGGAGGCCTGTTGATCGTGGCGAGCCGTTGGATGCCACGCCGCACCGGCCTCGGCACCGACCTCTTTCGCAAGGCGCTGGGCTTCCGCCTCTACATGAACGCGGCCGAGAAAGACCGGCAGGCGTTTGCTGAGAAGGCGGAGCTTTTCACCCAGTATCTGCCCTACGCGATCGTCCTCGGCTGCGTCCACCGCTGGGCGAAGGCGTTCGAAGGCATCGACACCACTGCGGCGGTGTCGAGCTGGTACCAGGGAAATAACGCGTTCACGCCCGTCTTGTTCGCCAGCAGCCTGGAAGGGTTTTCGAGCAACCTGAGCACGGCCGTCGCGCAAACCCCGGCCGGTAGTGGAAGCAGCGGCGGAGGCGGTGGCGGATTCTCCGGCGGCGGCGGTGGTGGCGGCGGTGGGGGAGCCTGGTAAGGAGAGGATCAGATGGGTCAATGGGTCGTGCTCGCGGTCGTCGTCGCGGTCGTCTTGGTGGCGGTCGCGATTTTCTACAACCGATTTGTCGCGCTCCGGCAGCAGGTCAGGTCCGCGTATTCGGACATCGACGTCCAGCTCAAGCGCCGCCATGAGCTGATTCCCAACCTGGTCGAGACGGTGAAGGGGTATGCCGGCCACGAGCGCGGGGTCTTCGATGAGGTCGCTCGGGCGCGCGCCGATGCGATCGCCGCGGGGGCGGAGCCGCCCGCCGAGCGGGCGACCGCGGAGAACACGCTCAGCGGCGCGCTGCGGTCACTGTTCGCGGTGGCGGAAGCCTATCCGCAACTGCAGGCGATCCAGGAGTTCAAGGATCTCTCCGCCAACCTGACCGCGACCGAGGACACCCTGCAGTACGCGCGCCGCTATTACAACGCGCAGGTGCGCGACTACAACACGGCGATCGCGACCTTTCCCGGCGTGGTGCTGGCGCCGCCGCTGGGGTTCAGTGCCTACCAGTTCTTCGAACTCGACGCTCCGGCCGACCGGGAAGTGCCGCAGGTCAAGCTGCGCTGACTACATCGCTTCGAGGCGCTTGATCCGCTCCTCGATGGGCGGATGGGTATCGAACAGCCCATCGAGAAAGCGCGGGGCATCTTTGAGCGGATTGGCGATGTAGAGGGGAGCCGTCGCCTTGTTGGCGACCTCGAGCGCCTCCTTGTCGGCGGCGATCTTTCGAAGCGCACTTGCGAGGCCCGCCGGGTAACGGGTCAACAAGGCGCCCGAGGCATCGGCGAGGTATTCGCGCCGGCGTGAAACGGCGAGCTGGATCAGCTGGGCGATGATCGGCGTCAGGATGGCGAGCACCAGGCCGATGACAAGCAAGATCGCATTGTTGCCGCGATCGCGGTCGCGGTCCCGGCCGCCGCCCCAGAACATGCTGCGGAAGATCCAGTCGGAGAGCAGGGCCGCCGTCCCCAGCAGCACGGCGACGATCAGCATCACGCGAATGTCGAAGTTCCGGACATGCGAGAGCTCGTGGGCGATCACGCCCTGCAGCTCGTTGCGGTCGAGCTTGTCCAGCAGGCCACGCGTGACCGCGACCGATGAGTGCGCCGGGTCGCGACCGGTCGCAAACGCGTTGGGTGCGCTGTCCTCGATCAGGTAGATCCTGGGCTTGGGGATCCCGGCTCCGATCGCCAGCTCCTCGACAACGTGGTGCAGCTGCGGCTCCTGTTGATCGGAGACTTCGTGGGCCTGGGAAATGCCGAGCACGATCTTGTCGCCGGCGAAGTAGGAAACCAGCGCCGAGCCGCCGGAAATCGCCAGCGCAAAGGGCAGGATCAGCAATCCAGCATTGCCCCCAATCGCTACCGCGCCAAGGACGTAGGCGAGCAGCGCGACCAGGCCGATAAAAAGCCCGATCAGCAACCGGGTGCGCCACCGGTTCCCGGCGATCTCGTCGTAGACGTTGACATGTGCCGCAGGCGGGAGTCTGCCGCCGGACACGCCCGGATGGTCCACGGTCGTCAGGCGGAGGGGGTGAAGCTGACCTTGGGAACCTCACGGTCCGAGGGCGACTCGACTTCGAAGTACTCGGACGCCGTAAAGCCCATCGCGCCGGCCAGCAGGACGGTGGGGAACGTCTGCAAGGCCGTGTTGTAGTCGCGCACCTGGCCGTTGTAGAAGCGCCGCGCGAACTGAATCTTGTCCTCGGTATCGCGAAGGTTCTCCGACAGATCCTTAAACTCCTGCACCGCTTGCAGCTGGGGGTAGGCTTCGGCGACCGCGAACAATGAACGCAGCGCGCCGGTCAGCATGTCTTCGGCCGCCGCGCGCTGCTGCGGTCCCTGGGCACCGGCCGCGATCGCGCCCGCCCGTGCTTGCGTGACCTCGTCGAAGACGCCGCGCTCGTGGGCGGCATAGCCCTTGACGGTCTCGACCAGGTTGGGAATCAGGTCGTGCCGGCGCTTGAGCTGGACGTCGATGTCGGAAAACGCTTCCTTGACGCGCTGGCGCATCGTGACCAGCCGGTTGTAAGTCAGGACCAGGAAGAGCACAACGATGACGACGATCGCCAGAACGATGAGCCAGCCGGGTGACACTTGAACCTCTCCTACCTGTATATGACGATGGCGATGGTGATGGTGCCCCTACTCTATCCGCTCCAGCTAAGGAATTCCTAAAGCGGTGCGGCTCACGATATGACCCGGCTCTTGATCGTTGCCTATCGCGCCTGGGTGATCACGGCGGCGTGGCATGTCCGCGAGGCGTTCGGATAGCAGCGCTAGCCCCCACCCTGCCCATCCCGGCGAGCGGCGGAGGGTGGTTGGGCAAGCGGGGATTGAGATTTTGGCAGGAAGAGGCGGAAGGTCGCCCCGGTACCGTTTTGGTCGAGCAGGTGCAGGCTGCCACCGTGCGATTCGGCGATCGCCCGGCTGAGCGCGAGGCCCAGTCCGGCGCCGGCGGCATCGCGCGCGCGGGCGCCGTCCGCCCGTACGAACCGTTCGAAGAGGACTGAACGAGCGGCCGCCGGGACGCCGGGCCCTTGATCGCGCACGTCGATGTTCCAGCCTCCCGCGGTGGGCGCGCCGGTCAGTTGGACCGCCGTCCCCTCCGGCGTGTGGCGGGTCGCGTTGTCGATCAGGTTGTCCATCACCCGCCGAAGGAGGTCGGGGTCCGCCCAGACGCTTCCGGAATCGGGCGCGTCCACATCGACGCGGACGTGCCGGCTATCCGCAACCGGCCGCCAGCGCGCCGCCGTCTCGTGTAGGAAATCGGCGACATCGAGACTCGTCTCGGCAGGTTTCAGCGCTCCGGCGTCGGCGCGGGCCAGCATGAGGAGCTGGTCGACCATCCTGGCCATGTGCTCGACCTCGGCTTCGAGCCCGCGCAGGACCTGCTGATACTCGGCCGGCGTGCGCGCCCGCGCCAGCGTGCCTTCCAGCTCACTGCGCATCACCGCCAGCGGGCTGCGCAGCTCGTGCGACGCGTCCGCGGTGAAGCGTCGCAGGGTCTCGAAGCTCGCCTCGAGCCGCGCCAGCATCCCATTGAAGGTCTCGACCAGCTCGCCGAGCTCGTCGGGCGGGACGTCGACCTCCACGCGGCGATTGAGTTCATGCTGGCTGAGCGAGCGCGCGGTGGAGGCGATGCGACGGACCGGTTCGAGGATGTTGCCGGCCAGGCGGTGCGCGAGCAGTGTTCCCGCGAGCACGACGAGTGCTGACAGGACAGCGAGGAAGAGGATCGTTTGGTTCAGGGCCGACTGCAGCTCGCCGACGGAGCGGCTGACGATCAAGATGGCTGACGTTCCCTGGCTCGTCTGCAATGGCAGGGCGTAGACGAGGCGCGGCACTCCCCGGCTATCGCGGACGCTAAACGGCGGCGCCGGTGTCGTTCTCGTCCGAGCGGTTGCCGCGATTCCGGTGAGAGTCGAGTCGGAGAGGGCCTGTCCCGGCGACCGGCTGATCGACCCGTCCGGCGCTACGATCGCCGCCTCGACCGCGACCCCCTGTTGGGTCTCGGTCGGCGGGTCGGCACTGAAGTGCACCTGCCCGTTGACGTCCTCGACGCCGCTGGCAATCGTATTGGCCTGGGAGATGAGCACATCGCCGGCGGCACTGGTCTCCGCCCGCGAGAGGGCGAGATAGAGGGCGACGTCGGCCACGATGATGGCAAGCGCCAGGACGGCCGCGAAGGCGAGCGTCAGCCGGATGCGAGTGCCGGCGAGCATCCGCCTCATTGACGGGATTCGAGGCGGTAGCCGGCTCCGCGGACGGTGACGAAGGGATCGCCCGCGCCCGCCGTGGTGAGCTTGCGTCGCAGCCGCCCCATGTAAACCTCAACCAGGTTGTGACCGCCCTCGAAGTCGTAGTCCCAGACGTGGTCGATGATCTGCGCCCGCGTCAGCAGGCGGCCCGGATGATGCATGAAAAAGTCGAGGATGGCAAATTCCTTGGCAGTCAGCTCGACGTACTTGTCGGAAACCTTGAGGGTATGCGCCGCCGTGTCGAGCACGATGTTGCCCGCCGTGAGCACCGAGGTGCGATCGGGCAGGTGGCGGCGGGCGAGCGCCCTGATGCGCGCGAGCAGCTCGCGCATGGCAAACGGCTTGACCATGTAGTCGTCGGCGCCGGCTTCCAACCCGCGCACTCGGTCGTCGACCGCATCGCGGGCAGTCAGCATCAGGATCGGTGCGCTGACCTTCTGGTTACGAAGCTGGCGGCTGACCGACAGGCCATCCACGCCCGGCAGCATGACATCCATGACCACGACGTCGTATGGCGTACTGAGCACCGCGGCGATCCCGTCGTTGCCCTCGTGAACGACGTCGACGGCGAGCCCCGACTCGCCCAGGGCGCGCTGGATGCTGGCCGCCAGGCGACGATCGTCCTCGATCAGCAACACTCTCATACCCTCCAGTATCCGTATGGATCCTAAAAGATATCTAAATGCTGTGTAAGTCCCTGCCCCGCTCGGGACGGGCAGGGTGGGGTTTCGTTTTAGGCTGGGTTCATGTGCAGTGCCCACACTTGGGCGCCAGGTCCGGTTGAACGGGCCAAAACCTCAGGAGGTGTCCATGTTGAAGACGCCGAAGACGATTGGGCTGCTGGCCGTGCCAGTGGTACTAGCGGCGGCGATCGTTTCTGCGAGCGGGGCCTTCGCGAAGGCGCCGGCGCATCACTCAGCGGCAGCGGCGTCGACTCCCGCGCCAGACGTCGCCGCGACCGCCACGCCGAACCAGTCGGCCGCTGCTCCGAGCCAGTCGGCGGCGGCTCCCAAGGCCCAGGCGGCCGAACCGGCGGAAGCGGCTGAGCCCGCTGAGGCCGCTGAGCCTGCTGGAACCGAGACCGACGCTGCCGGCGGCCACGCGGACGACCCGAACGACCCGAACGTCGACCATCAGTTCAACGGCGAGGAGTAGCTCTCCCCACACACCAGGCCCGGAGGACACCCTCAGTCCTCCGGGTCCCCCTAGTTCGGAAGACTCCCTCCCCCCTCGCGGGGGAGGGTCGGGGTCGGGGGTACGCGACGGAGCAGGATAAGAAGGTAGGCGCAGAAGACGAGCACAACGACCGCGGGCAGGATCACGTAGCCCTCCCGGTGAAGCTGGAGCAGATGCCCGATCCGCCCGCCAAATAGGGCCCCGAGCGTCACGAAGAATCCGGCCCAGACGGCCGTCGAGATGGCGACGCTCGCGACAAAGACCCGATAGCGGACGCGGAAGATCCCGGCGGCAACCGTGAGCGGCACGCGAAGTCCGGGGACGTGCCGCCCGAAAACGAGCGTCCACACTCCCCATCGCGCGAACCACCGCTCGGCCTGATCGATTCGGGCCGGTGTCAGGTGCAGCACTTTCGCGAGCCGGTGCTCGACGATCGACCGTCCCCAACGCTGGGAGATCCAATAGAGGTTGCTCGCGCCCAAGACGACGACACCGATGAGCCCGAGCCAGGCCACCAGCAGCGTCAGCAAGCTCTGAGACGCGTGATGGCCCACATACATCACGAAGACATCGCCGGGCATCGGCATCGGGACGCCGGACTCTTCGGCGTAGAGCAGGCCGAAGGCCGCGACCATGCCGAAGCGTCGCAGGAGGTGGCCGACGACATACGCGCCATCCCTGACGAGTTCGGGGAGGTCTCCTTCCAGGATCGCGAAGACCAGTAGCGCGACGATCGCGGCGAGGATCACGCCAGCCGTCCACCGGCGGGGATGGGCCGCGATGGCGGCCACCGCCCGCCGAGGGCTGGGATTCGGACTCCGCCGCATGACTCTCAACTTTGCCGGTCCTTCCTGAACGGCCTCTAAAAGGGGGTTCCTTCCGACCCTTAACTTACGCTTAGGCGAGCTGGCGGGTCGAGGGCGCGTTTGCTGGCGGTTATTGCCGATTTGACAAGCATGATGCTGATGTGCAACTGTCTAGTTGCACATGAATAACGCGGTGTTCGTCGCTCTCGCGGATCCAACGCGCCGACAGCTGCTCGAGCGCCTGGCGATGGGCCCGACGACCGCGACGGGGATTGCCGTCAAATTTCCAGTGACGCGCCAGGCTCTCGTGAAACACCTTGGCGCGCTCGAGAACGCGGGCATGGTCGCCAAGGAGCGCCACGGACGCGAGGTCCGCTACCACCTGGAGAGCGCGCCGCTCGGGGAGGCCAGCGCGTGGCTCACGACACTCTCGGCACGATGGGAACAGCGTCTGTCGCGGCTCAAGCGCTACGTAGAGGAGGAATCATGATCAAAGCAGGGCCCGAGATCCGTCACAGTGTGTTCATCCGGGCGCCGCGCGAGAAGGTGTGGACCGCGTTCACGACCCCCAAGGGACTGGACGGGTGGTGGGGGACACGCGGGAGCGAGATCGATCTTCGACCGGGTGGAAAGATCACACTCCGTTGGCGCGGTTGGGGAGCCGAGCAAGACATCAACGCCGATCGGGACTGCGTCATCCTCGAGGTTCGTCCACCCAAGCGCTTTGTCTTTCAGTGGGGCGAAACGGCCGACGCGATGACCACCGTCGAATTCGACCTCGAGGAGCGCACAGGTGGCACGCTACTGCGGCTCCGGGAACACGGTTTCGCGCCCACAGACAAGGGCCGGGAGTCCTTCGAAGGGAATTCGCTTGGCTGGGGTGAGGTTTCGATCCTTCTCAAGTTCTACGTCGAGCACGGCGTCAGCTACTAGTCAGCGCAACGGCGCTCAACACGAGGAAGGAGTCAGGCAATGGCAACCGAAATAAAGAAATCGCTGCACGAGGTGCGCTTTCCCGGCGAGTCGGACGAGTATCGACGCGCGCGCGACGAACTCCTGAAGGCGGAGATCGACCTGCGCCGGCAGATCGAGGCCGTGGCTGCGCAGCGGCGGGAACTTCCGCTGGGCGGCGTGGTCCCGCGCGACTACACCTTCGAGGAGTGGGACTCCGGCAAAAACGCCGCGCGACCGGTCCGGCTCTCGGAGCTGTTCGCGGACGGCAAGGACACGTTATTCCTCTACAGCCACATGTTCATCCCGGGCAAGGCTGGGCTGCCGCTCGAGGAGGGCTGCCCGTCGTGCACATCGATCATCGGCGCGATCGATGGCGAGGTGCCCGACATCACCCAGCGGATCAATTTCGCGGTCGTCGCCAGGGTGCCGATCGAGCGCTTCCGCGCGCACGCGAAATCGCGTGGCTGGCGCCACGCGCGCCTGCTCTCCTCCGCCAGCAATACCTACAACCGTGACTACCGGGCCGAGACACCCGACGGTAGCCAGCACCCCATGGCGACCGTCTTCGCGCGCCGTGACGGGAAGATCCACCACTTCTGGAGCAGCGAGCTGTACCTGGTTCCCCCCGATCCCGGCCAGGACATGCGCCACGTCGACTTCATGTGGCCGCTGTGGTTGATGCTCGACCGCACGCCCGAGGGTCGAGGCACAGACTGGCGGCCAGAGCTCGACTACGCAGACAAGCGTTAGACGATGTCATCCGACGTCGCTCTCCCACGCCCACTTGCGACGGCAATCATTGCCGCGCTTCTCGGCTGTGCCGCAGCCGCCTGGCTCGTCAGCGCCGGGCAGTCCGCCTCGATGGCCGGCATGGGCGAGATGGCGATGGTGGGGGCAGGGCTCTTTCTCGTCACGTGGGTCGTGATGATGGTGGCCATGATGTTCCCGAGCCTCGTGCCGATGGTGCTGACTCACGCCGGGGCCGTTCGGTCTCGCGGTGAAGGAACGGTCCCGACGGCAGCGTTTGTGGTCGGATACCTGGTGGTCTGGATGGTGGCCGGGCTCGTGCCGTTTGCCGTCATTCAGTTCATTGGATCATCGATCGCCACCCCACTCAACGGCTGGCTGCCGCGCTTCGGCGGAGCCGTGGTGGTCCTCGCCGGCGCGTACCAACTCACGCCGCTGAAGAACGCGTGTTTGCGAGCCTGCCGGTCGCAGCTCGCTTTTATCGGCACGCACGACCTCGGTGGTGGCGGCTCGGCGGCGGCCCGGGTCGGAATTTCATACGGTCTCTACTGCCTGGGGAGCTGCTGGCCGCTGATGGCGGTGCTCGCCGTTCTCGGGCTGATGAACCTGGTTTGGATGGCCGTGTTTTCCGTGGTGCTCTTCCTGGAGAAGACATGGCGCCACGGCGTCATGCTGTCCCGCATCGTGGGCGCCGCGTCGTGATGCTGGGGCTGGCGGTGACGATCCGGCCCGACGTCCTGCACCTGCTTGGCGGACCGATGGCGGGGTGATGCTAGCGTAGGTCGTGCCCGCGAGCGCTTTGCCCCGCCGTCTGCGGGTCGTTGCCCCTATCCAAACACGGCGGGTCGGCGCAACGCCTACGCGTGCCGGATAGAAGCGCTCAATTTCGGCTACAAGGCCGCTGGCAAAGTGGATGATCGCTGTTCTCTGCCGTCCATCAATACGTCCACGTGTCACCGAGGACGGCATTGCCTATACCTCCGAAGAGGAGAATGACGCGGGACGGTGAGTAATATGCGTACAGGCCACCGCCGCGCGCCGCTGGAGGGTTAAGAGTTAAGTAAGTTTGCTGCGACCACGTCGTACCGTCCCAAGCCCATGTGTCGTTCAGGATGGTGGATCCACTAAACCCGCCGAACAGAATGGCGGTACCCGTCGATGTATCGAAGGCAAACTGTGCGTTTCGCCTGCCCGACGGCGCTACGGAAGGCGTCATCTGGGTCCAGGTCGACCCATTCCAGGTCCAAGTGTCATTGAGGTCCGTGCTGCCGTTTGTTCCGCCAAACAAGACGGTCCGCTTACGCACTACGTCATACGCTATGACAGCTCGACTCCGCGCTTGAGGTCCGGTGACTTTCATTTGGCGCCAATCAGAGCCATTCCAGATCCAGGTGTCAGCCAGTTTGTTCGAACCATCATCACCGCCAAATAGCACGATGACCTTTCTACCCGGGTCGTAGGCCATTGAGGCCCATTGCCGAGCTGACGGAGAATGTTTTGGTTTCATTTGCTTCCAAGTAGTTCCATTCCAACTCCACGTATCACCAACCGCCGCTGAGCAACATGGCGAAACCTGGTACCAACCGCCAAACAGGATGGTTTTCTTCGTCGCCGCGTCATAGGCCATTGATGCAGCGTAGCGGGCAACTGGCGAAGCAGTTGGCGTTAGTTTGGACCACGAGGTGCCGTTCCACGTCCACGTTTCGTTCAAATAGGTGGCGTTGCTGTCGGCTCCCCCGAACGTTACCGCCGTGCCACGGGCGGCATCGAAGGCCATCGGTGCTCCCCAGCGGGCGGACGGAGCATTAGCCGGGCTTTCCTGTACCCAGGCCCTCTGAGCGACTCCTTCGTACGTTAATGCCACCGAAGTCTGCCAAGAATTGGAGGTGCCGGCATTCTCGGCGACCGCCCATATGCCGGTTCCGTCAGGATCGGCCGCAGCGGTCATGAAATCGCCCCAACGGTTTACTCCCTTGGGAGTGAGCCGAACATACGAGCCTAGGCCAGCTCCGATGAGGGTCTCTGAGTTCGAACAGTTGGTGCAAGTCGAACTCGGCGGGATGCTCGCCACGAAGCCGCTCGCATATTGTGTCGAGCTCGAAGCAGAGTACACAATAGTTCGGTCACCTAATGCATTGCTATCAACGGCCGGATAGTATCGATTGGTTTCGCTCGTCGTGACCCAGTCATTAATCGTCGACATGGTTGGAAAGTGTGACACGTCGATTTCCTTGAAGGCAGCGCACGCCTGAGCTCCACTGGCGCATCCGACAGTCTGCGTCATCGACAGCCTTCCTGCCTTCCACACCGGGCTCAGAATTCGTGTGTCCCCGGTCTGGATCAGCGTCGTTGATCCCTGCTGCTGTGCGTTGGGCGCCGTCGCAAAGCTGCTCATCGTTAGGCTGGTATGGTCGAAGTTAACCGAGGGCGGCTGCCCCGCAACGCAACAGTTTTGGGCATTGTAAAAGTGCCAAACCTCAATTGAGTTATCGCCACCACCCTGTCCATGGGCGTCTACCATGTACTCACCGTCGGAGGCTGCGGCTCCATAACTCCGTGCCGGCTGGACGATCGAAGACATGACCGCCTGCAGCGGCCCTTCCCCTAAGCCCCAGTCGTCCCAAAATAGGAGTGGAGACACCCTGCCGATGAGCTCGCTCTTAGTCATTACGCGGACCTTCGCGTACTGAAAGACTCCGCCATCCAGTGGGAAACTCCACATATTGCACGTTACGTATATTGCCTGCGCGTCAAATCCGAGACGGGGGAAATCACACCAGTTCGAGGTCTTAACAGTCTGGTTAACCGTTGCATCAGATGAAAAGAAGTGCCAGTCGGTTGCACTCGCGGGCTGACTTCCATTCGAAAGGGCGATCAAGTATGTTGCTCTCTGTGCAGAATCATTTTCCGATGCAGCGAGCACCCAGAACCTGCTTATGTACGGGTCGTAGGTGACTGAGAGGTCGAAGGCACCGTCCGTCGCGGGCTGGCCAAGGGAGGAAAAAAAGGACGATTGGCTGGTGCTCCATTGGGACACGCCTGTCTTGTCATAAGCGCCGATAGTTTGACCTGCGGTCTCCACCAGGCTTAACGGGCCTGCAGCGATGCTGGGATCAGGAGGAAACGAGCCGTCGTCGTTTAGTCCAGCGAAATTGGTTCGGACGGTGAACGGCGTCGACAGGGGACGTGTCTGACCACCCGTGCCGGCCGGCCTTTGCGAAACCGATGCCTTCGTTGGCGACCCCGCGACGCTGACGACAGCTGACGAAGTATGGGTTGGGCTCTTACCGCTGTTCGCCAGCTCTTTCTCAGCCAGCGCTCGAGGCGTCATCTTATACGGTTGAGTAAAGTGTGTTGCAGCGGTTGCCACTGCATGGATCGTGACAGGACCTTGAGCGTCTGAGGCCGCGTAGGCAATGGCCGGGAACAAAGGCCCGGAGATCGCGGCAAACAAAATAGCGAGACGCGAAATAGCCCGGTCCTTACGAGCAAGCCCCCACATGTGCGTTTCCCCCCAATCAGAAAAGGCGTCTAATTGCTCCGAACAGTAGACACCCGTATTGCGAAAGTCAAGAAGCCGAAAAAAGTGATATCGGCTTTAGGGCCCAGCCTGAGTTTCAACTCGGATCGCAACGTCGAAGTCTTGTGTTATCTCTTTGTTTCCCCGGGCTGAGTGGATTGCGCCGGTCCGGTGCGCTAGGAATCCGGCGATAACTAGTGGGGCACATCTCGACGATGCTGAAATCCGCTCAAGAGCATCCTTTGGAACGCTTTCCGGAATACTCCATGGCCCATAACTCAGGTTGACAAGCTCTATGTCAACAATCGTGCTTTCCGGAACGGTGAAGCTTTGCTTGTTGTTCGCCTCGGTAACCAGGAGATGGCCCTCCCGAACGACTGGGGCGGAGCCAGGTGAACTCTCAGTTAAACCAGACGGGGCCGTCGCAGGTATGCAGCCTGACCCGGGGTCAGTGGCAAGAAACTTGGAATGAGCGCCCGCTATCCCCAAGCCAACAAGGCTCCCCAGGACGGCGACGGCAGCGAGATAGCGTAACGGCCGTTTTCTCATCCGATATGGCCCCTGAATGACTTAATGACGTCGCTGTCGGCGAAAAGTTTCATTCGCTTCGCATTTTCTGGCAATTTGGTCTCCTGGTGGATGCTCCCCTCAGGCGCGCCGAAGTGCGGTCACGACGATCGATTCCGTGATTTCGATCTTTGAGCCGCGAGGTCGTAACCCCCAGAGTTCAAGCAGACGGGCGCGACCACCGGCGGGAAACCGTGGCCGTGGCGGGCTGATCAGCTCGAGATAGGTGCGCAGCTGCGACAGGTTGTCGAGGCCGGCACGGTAGCGGTGGTTGCGGACGCCGGCAAGCGTGAACCGACCCTCCTGGACGACGCGGGCCAGGGCGGCCTCGGCGGCCGAGAGCCGACTGTCGAACGCCGAGTTGATCAGTTGCGCGACGGGCGCCCGGCGCGATGGCGTGTGGATGGAGACCACTGGTCGCCAGGTCCGGTGCGGCCGGATGCTGATGAGGCTGCCGCCCGCTGGCAGCCGTTGCCCCGCTCGCCGTAGGGCATGGACCATGCCCCTGAGCGCGATTCATCACAGCGACCAACTGAAGAGGGCGACGTCGAACGGCGCGCCGCGAGCGGGCAAGTGCTCGACGGAGCCAACCCGAAAGGCGATATTTCGGATGTCGAGCACGGCCTGCTGGTCCAGCGCCTCCTCGATGCTGGCTCGGTCCGGGTCGAAGGCCAGCACCTGTGCGGCGGTTCGCGCGTACTGGAACGTGAGGCGACCATCGCCGCAGCCGACCTCGAGGATGCGCCGGCCCTTCAGTGTCGTGAAGCGCTCGATCAGCCGGACCTCCATCCCGTCCGGCGGATACGCGGAGATATCGAGGGGCGGCGCCATCGAGCGGATGCTAGCGTAGATCGTGCCCGCGAAAAGCCTGATCAACCTGATGGCCCGTCGAGCCGGGCATTTCCGATTCGAGTCCGGTCATCACGGCGATCGCTGGCTCGAGCCCGATCTCCTGCTGCAGCGCCCGACGGCGCTTCGGCCGTTCGCCATCGCGCTCTCGCAACGCCTGCGGCGACACGATTTCGAAGTCGTCTGTGGCCCGCTCACGGGCGGCGCCTTCCTGGCGCAGATGGTGGCGGAGCAGTGTGAGGTCGCTTTTGCCTTTGCCGAACGCTTTGCGCCGCCGCCATCGGACGCTCTCTACCAGGTGCGCTATCGGATCCCCGATGCGCTGCGTGAAGGTTTGCGAGGTGCGTCCGTCGCGATCGTGAACGACGTCACGAATGCCGGGTCGGCCGTGCGCGGCACCTACGAGGACCTGGTCGCCTGCGGTGCTCGGCCGGTGATATTAGGGACGCTCATCGCGTTCGGCGCCTGGTCAACGAGTTTCGCGAAGGATCACG
>DATNNA010000218.1:0-10552 GCA_035602075.1 Binatus sp. (SeqCode)
AGCTCATCAAGCCCGCGCTGGTTGGGATCGCTCATGGCCCGCGTCACCCCATCCCACCATGCCTGCACGACATAGAAGGCGCTGTCGACACCGACGCCCTGCGGCTGATTCCAGAGCGCGTCGACGTCGGCCGCGCCCGCGGCCTGGGCCGTAACGGGAGCGAGCGACAGCACCGCCACCACACAGGCGGCGAGCAGACGGCGTTGCATGACACAACCTACAGGGAGCACTGTGGCCTCGGGACGATCATCCATCAGCCGCATTGAGGCGAGCCAAACGCGACCGTCGCAGAGCGTTGACAGTGCTGACGCGGGGCGCTAACGCTGGAGGTTTTCCACGACGGTCGAGATTCCCTGGCCAACGCCGATGCACATGGTGGCGAGGCCGTAGCGTGCCCTGCGGCGGACCAGCTCGTGGACCAGGGTGGCGATCAAGCGCGCCCCACTGGCGCCCAGCGGATGACCCAGGGCGATCGCGCCGCCATTCGGGTTGACGCGCTCCGGGTCGAGCTCGAGGTCGCGGATGCAGGCCAGCACCTGGGACGCGAAGGCCTCGTTCAGCTCCACGCAGTCAAGGTCCGAAACCCGCAACCCCGCCCGCGCGAGCGCTTTGCGCGACGCGGGAATCGGTCCCAGCCCCATGACGGATGGGTCGACGCCCGCGCTGGCAGCCGCCAGGACGCGCCCCAGAGGCCGCGCCCCGATCCGCTGCGCGTGTGATTCCGCCATCATCACCAGGCAGGCGGCCCCGTCGTTGAGTGGCGAGGAGTTGCCAGCGGTCACCGTGCCGTCCTTTTCGAAGGCGGGCTTGAGGCTCGCCAGCTTTTCGAGGCTGGTATCCGCCCGCGGACTCTCATCCTTCTCGACCTTGGCGCCACCGGCCAGCCCGACCGGCACAAGCTCGTTGCGAAAGTGGCAGGCCTCCTGCGCGGCGACCGCCTTGCGGTGGCTGCCGAGCGCCCACGCGTCCTGGGCTTCGCGGGTGATGCCGGAGCGGCGGGCGACCACCTCGGCGGTCTGCCCCAGGCTGATGGGTGGATACTTCTCCGCGAGCTTTGGATTGATCATCCGCCAGCCGATCGTGCTGTCGTGCAGCGTCTGGGCGCCGCGGGCGAACTCGCGCTGAGGTTTCTCCAGGATGTAGGGAGCGCGGGTCATGCTCTCGACGCCGCCGGCGAGAAAGCAGGCGCCGTTTCCGGTCTCGATCTCGCGCGTCGCCGCCACCACCGCCTGCATCCCGGAGCCGCAGAGCCGGTTCATCGTGGCAGCCGGGATCTCCACCGGCAGCCCGGCCAGCAGCACCGCCATGCGGGCGACGTTGCGGTTGTCTTCGCCGGCCTGGTTGGCATCACCGAAATAGACATCCTCGATACTCGCCGGGTCGAGCTGGTTACGCTGTACCGCCTCGCTGACGACCAGCGCGGCCAGGTCGTCGGCGCGGACGTCCTTGAGGGCGCCGCCATAGCGCCCGATGGGGGTGCGGAGCGCGTCGACGATCACGGCTTTCTCCATCGACGACATGCTACACGCGCGAATTCGCGACCCCACCCTGCCCTCCCCCGCACGCGGGGGAGGGGACGACCGGCTGACTAAAATGTTGCCGACTCATGAACGATCTCGCCCGCCAATACGACGCGGTGAACTTGATGGCCGATCCGCTCCATGGGTACATCAAGATCACCAAACGGGTCCACGGCGCCAGTGTCGCCGCGGAGCAGGACCTGCTCGATCACCCATGGCTGCAGCGACTGCGTCGCATCCACCAGCTCCAGTCAGCGTGGTGGGTCTTTCCCGGCGGTGAGCATTCCCGCTTCCAGCACGCGCTGGGTGCCATGCACCTGAGCGGCGACTGGGCCCGCCGGCTGTATCCAAACCTCGCCGCCGTGGCGGGCGATGTCCCGTCACTGGCCTGTGTTGAAGAGACGCTGCGCGTGGCGGGCCTGCTCCACGACGTGGGCCATGGGCCCTTCGGTCACTTCTTCGACCAGAACTACCTCGATCGCTTCTCCATCGACCACGAGGTGATTGGTCGCGCCCTGATCGGCGGGGAGCTTGCCTCGATCATCGCCGCCATGAACGCCAGCCCTTCCGGGCCGTTTGCGGCCGGGGAGCGGATCGATCCACGCTGGATCGCGGACCTGATCGCCGAGCCCGATCTCCCGGGCCTGTCCGCCCCGGCATGGGTACGGGCGCTCAAGCCGGTCCTCAACGGCATGTACACCGCGGACAACCTGGATTACGTCCCGCGCGATGCCTATATGTGCGGCGTCAAGGTGGGGCCGGTCGACATCGAACGCCTGCTGCACTACTCGTTCCTCGCGCCGGAGGGGATGCTGCTGCACCAGCATGGAACCCAGGCGCTCCTCCTCTTCCTGAACGCCCGCCTCTACCTCTACAACAACATCTATTACCACCGGACTGTGCGCCGGATCGACCTCCACATGCGCGAGATCTTTCGGGAGACGATCGATCGGATCCTTCCCGGCAACCCGCTCGACCACCTCGACCACTACCGGGAGCTGACCGACTGGTCGCTGATCGATACCGTGGACCGCTGGCGCCACGACGGCGGCCGCGCCGCCGAGCTGTCGCACGAGTGGGGCCGGATCGTCCGTCGCGAGCTCAAGTGGCGCCTGATCTTCGAGGACTACTACGAGTTCTCCAACCTGCCCGATGCCTTCCTCTACCCGCAGCCGTCCGACTACGTCAGCCGGATCCGCGAGGCGCTGCCGCCGTCGCTCAAGGGGGCCTCCTTCGAGGTCGACCTGGCTTCCGTCGACCCGCGGCCGCAGAATCCGTTCACGGATCCGTTCCCGGTGAACATCTACAACCCGGTCAGCCGCGCGGTGGAGCGGAGCGCCGTCGCCGAACTATTCCAGCGGTTGCCGATCCGCACCACCCTGGTGCGGGTCTTCACGGACGACACGCGACAGGTCGACGCGCTGCGCGCGGCCGTGGAGCGCGCCCTCTACCGGCGCGACTCGGACCTGGCGGAGGCGGTCCCCTGATGGCGGTCCAGCCCCAGGATGCGATCAAGCCGCTCACGGTCCTCGAGCTCAACACCCGTATTCACGACCTGCTCGCCGCCCGCTTCCAGAGCGTCGTGGTCAAGGGCGAGGTCAGCGGCGTCACGTTGCGGGGCGGCCACGTCTGGTTCACGCTCAAAGACGCGACCGCTGCCGTGGGGGCGGTGATCTTCAGCGGCACCGCTCGCCGGCTCCCCTTCCTGCCGGAGAACGGCCAGGAGTTGGTGGTCACCTGCCAGGTCGATTACCACGCCCAATACGGGCGGGTGAACCTGGTGGTCAGCAAACTCGATTACGACGGCGCCGGCAAGGTGCGGGCGGCGATCGAGCAGCTCAAGCGCCGCCTGGAGGCGGAGGGCGCCTTCCGGTCGGAGCGCAAGCGGGCACTCCCATTCCTGCCGCGCTGCATCGCCTTGATCACGTCGCCCAGCGGCGCGGTCATCCATGACCTGCAGCAGACGATCTGGGAACGCTTCCCCAACACCCGGCTGGTCCTCTACCCCGCGCGGGTGCAGGGGACGGCCTCGCAACGCAGCCTGGTGGCGGCCTTGCGGCAATGCGACGAGGACGAGCTGGCCGACGTCGTCATCGTCGCCCGCGGTGGCGGGAGCTTCGAGGAGCTGATGGCCTTCAACCAGGAGGCGGTGGTGCGCGCCATCCAGGCGATGCGGATCCCGGTGATCACCGCTCTGGGCCACACCTCAGACCGCACGCTCGCCGACCTCGTCGCCGACCGAGAAGCCCGGACTCCGACGGCCGCCGCCGAGATCGTGGTGCCCAGCAAGCAGGACTTGCTTCGGCAGCTCGGCGAGCGTGGGCAGCGGCTGCAACGCGCCGGGCTCACCGCCCTGATCGCCCCCTCACACCAGCTGCAGCGGCGTCGCCAGTCCCTCGATCGCCTGGCCCTCGATGCGCACGCGCGGCGGCGCGAACGGATCGCCAACCTGGAGGGGATGCTGCGCCAGCGGGATCCGCGCGAGGTGCTGCGCCAGCGCGAACGATCCCTGGAGGAGTCCCGCCGGCGGCTGCAGCGGAGCTGGCAGGTGATGGCCCAGCGGATCGAGACGGGCCGATTCGCGAAGGACGGTCTGCGAGAGCGGCTGGTCGCCCTGGCCGGCCGCGGGGTGCGGGAGCGAGTTAGCAGCCTCCAGAACCGCGGCGCACGGCTGAGCTCGCTCGCGCCCGAGCAGACGCTCAAGCGCGGCTACAGCATCACGCTTGACGCGAGCGGCGGCGGCGTCATCCGTGGCGCCGAAGAGGCCCGCAAGGGACAGGCCGTCAAGGTGCTGCTCTCAGCCGGCCGGCTGGAGGCCACGGTCGACGAGGCCATTCCATGAGCCTCGACGAGTCGCTGACCTACGAACAGGCGCTGGCGCAACTCGATGCGACGCTGCATGCGCTCGAGGAGGGCAAGCTCAGTCTGGAGGATGCGATCGCGGCGGTCGCGCGCGGACGCGACTACCTGCAGCTCTGCGAGCGCAAGCTGCAGGAAGCCCGGCAGCGGATCGAAAGCCTGCCGGTGAGAGAGGAGCCGGACCTGGAGGAGCCGCCGCATCCGGCGACGGTCGCGGAACTCCGCGCCGAGCGTGGCGCGGCGCCCGGGACCCCCCAGGGCGAGATCCCTTTTTAGCGGCCTTCTTCGGATTCGGCGGGCGGCTGGCGTTCCACTTCGGGCCGTTCGCTCGGAGCCTGACCCGACCGAAAGACGCCCCACTCGTTCAACGAACGGCGCAGCATCTCCGGCGTGGTCTTGTAGGCCGCCGCCAGCTGCTCCAGATCGTCGGCGCGGAACGTCACCACCGGCGTATTGAAGTCCTGCCGCTGTTGCTGAAGACGCGCCACGTGGCGGGAAAGGATCGAGCCCTGCCGTTCGGGGAGCCCCTGCAACTGGGTCAGGTCGATGGCCAGCTTGGGCGGCAGCGCGGGTTCGCCCACGCCCTCGATCTCTTCGGGTAGAAGCTGATTAACTGGGACGCTGTAGAGGGTTGCGATCTGGTGCAGTCGGGTGACCGAGATATTGCGGTCACCGCGCTCGTAGGCGGCGAGCAGCGAGCCCTTCAGGCGTTTATTCGACAGCACTTCGACCTGTTGGAGGGTCAACCCACGCTGCTTTCGCAGACTACGCAGCCTGGCTCCAACTTTTCGCGAGTACCCGTCCAATGGATCCCCCTTGACTGTGTGTGATCAGTCTATCGCAGAATGCGATGCGGACAAAACTTTTGACGTGTTCTAGTCGGCAAGTGGCGGGGGGATCGTTCGCGGAGAACGACGCCACCTTCCGTGGCCGTCATTATGGGACAAATACCCAGGACATGTCAAGTGCTGCTTACTCAGGCGTCGAGCTCACTTACAGCGCTCGGCCGGCTGCCGTCGGCCCGCCCGGCTTCGTAGGCCTGCCGAAAGCGGAGCGCGGCCTGCACGCTGTCACCTTCGGCTTCGAGAACCCGAGCAAAATCGTAGGTAACACGGGCTCGCAGGTCGGGATTCTCGATGGTCACCGCGATCTCGAGCGCGCGCTCGAAGTGCCGGTGCGCCGACTCCCGCCGGCCGCGCGCGTGGGCAGTCCGCCCGGCCACCCGGTGCACGGCCACCGTCGCCAGCGGATCGGTGGACCGGGTGGAGAGGTCGATCGCCTCCTCGATGAGGTCGCTCGCGCGCTGCACCTCCTGGGCGTCGAGAGCGGACTCAGCCATACCCGCGACCAGGTGCGGCAAGAGCTCATGATCGCCGATCCGCCGGAGGTGATCCGCCCCGTCGGCGAAGAGCCGCTCCGCCTCCGCCACACGGCCCTGCTGGAGCAACATGTCGCCCATATTGAGCCGGAGCTGTCCGGCCATCCGGACGTCGCGGAGGGTCTCGAAGATGCGCAGGCCCTTCTGCGCGTAGGAGAGCGCCCGAGCATACTGGCCGGTCTGCTGAAAGGAGAGGGCGAGCCCTTCGTAGATGCCGGCGAGTGCCGGCATGTCGAGAACCTGCGCGGCGGCCGCGATCGCCGATTCGTACGCGGCAATGGCTTCGATCGGCTGACCCGCCACATAGTGGAGGTTGGCCCGATGCCCGAGGATGCGGGCCTTCAACACGGGGTCGGCCAAACCGGCGGAGTCATAGCGCCGGAGGGCCAGATCGAACCATTGGCCGGCGGCGTGTGGCCGGCGGAGTAAGTAGTGGGCGCTTCCCAAGCGGTCGTAGAGCTCGACGAGGAGCTGATGCCACTGCGCCCGCTCGGCGGCACTGATCGCCTCCTCGAGGACTGGCCTGGCATCTTCTGCTCGCCCCTGCTTCATCAGGGCGACCGCCAGCGTCAGCTGGGCGCGGGTCCGCAGCTCGATCGGGATCGTCCTGGCCAGCATCCGCGTGATCAACGACTCGGCACGGGCGCCCTCGCCGTGGAGCAGGCTCATCTCTGCCTCAGCGAGCGTGAGCTCGAGCGCCGCCGTGGAGTCTCCCGGCTCTTCGAGGAAGTAATCGATCGGCCGCTGCAGGCGGCGGGCGATGATCCGAAGATTTTGGGTGGAGGGCTGGGCGCGACCGAGCTCGACCTGGTTGAGGAAGGCTCGGCTGAAGTCCTCGCCGGCTACCGCGGCAAGGCTGAGGCCCAGCTCCTGGCGAGCCTGGCGAATCCGACGTCCAAGCGGACTCGGCGTCCCGGGGTCGTCCGCACTCGGACGCCCCGGGCGCCGCTTAGTAAGCACAACCTACAGTCTAACGATCCGGACTTGACAACGGAAGCGCCGCTTTACAGGGGGTTCGGCCAGACTTCGGCGCAGGAAAGCACGGCCGAAGCGATGACAAGCAGAATCCAGGGCGAAAGAAAACGCCGCACGGTCCCCACCTCCTGAACAGGCGGCTCGCTCCAATCGGCCTGTTCCTATGCCAGCTTATGGACGGCCGTCAATCAGGGGGGTCACGCCTGTAACGGATTCCGTAAGGTAGGTCGCGAACCGCTGACTGCCCTGCCACCGGCGTCTCTATAATCGGGTTCCGTTTGTGTCCCCGTAGCTCAGCCCGGATAGAGCACTGGCCTCCGGAGCCAGGGGCACAGGTTCAAATCCTGTCGGGGACACCACTTTAATCACCACGTCGACGTTCGGTGCCGCTCAGTTGACTGCCGCCGCGCTGCCACTGGTCTCGAACGCGCTTCAGCGCGTGCATCACCCGATCGTGGAAGGCGAGCGCCGAGCCTGGCGGTCCCCTAAACGAGTGGGTGGTTGCGGAGCATACACTGACAGGGATCGGTCCGGGCAATTGTCAGGAGGGGAGACGTGGCGGCCGCGACAAATCTGGGACAGCGCGTAACCCTGGCCACCGTCAGCGTCTTGCTCGCCCTATCGGCGGTCGCCTGGTACTACACGGTGCGGCAGGCCGAGACGATGTCCGGCATGGTGACTGGCCTGGCGCAGATCGGCAGCGGAATGCCCGGAGGGATCGCGCCTCCGGTCTTCCTCGGGATGTGGCTCACCATGATGATCGCAATGATGTTTCCGACCATTGGCCCGATGGTGCTCGCCCATCGCGTCGTGGTTCGGCACCGTGGGGAAGGATGGCCGCCGACGGCGGCGTTTGTCCTCGGATACCTCTTCATCTGGACCGCGATCGGTCTGGTGCCGCTTGGCGCGTTTCTCGCTTTCCGAAACCTGCCGGCGACGATTGGTTCATCGTTATGGCTGCGCGCTCTTGCCGGCGCCATCCTGCTGGTCGCCGGTTTGTATCAGTTCACGCCCTGGAAAGCGGTGTGTCTGAAGGCCTGCCGCAGCCCGTTCGCCTTCCTTCTCGAACACGACTTCGGCGGCGGCACGCGTTCAGCATTTCGTGCCGGTGCATCGCATGGCGCTTACTGCCTCGGGTGTTGCTGGGCGCTGATGTCGCTGCTGGTGGTCGTTGGTCTCATGAACGTGGTGTGGATGGCCGGCCTGGCGCTCGTTTTCCTCGCTGAGAAGAACTGGCGGTACGGCGCCGCCCTGTCGAAGGTGGCCGGGGTGGCGGTCGGCCTCCTCGGCATCGCAGTCGTTGTTGATCCTGGCTTACTCACGTGGGTCGGCGGCGGAATGCTACGCGCGAGCGGCGCGGGCATGTAATCAAGGAGGTGCTCATTGGCGACACCGAATGAGTGGGAACTGACCGGCGAATACTTCGAGACCTGCAGCTGCGACTATCTCTGCCCATGCATCTTCACCAACCTATCTGGCAAACCCACCAAAGGCTGGTGCGTCTTTGCCATGGTCTTTCAGATCCAGCGCGGCCGCTTTGGTAGCGAAGCGCTCGACGGCCTGAGCTTTGCCGTGGTGGGACGCACGCCCGGTGTGATGCTCGAGGGGAGCTGGGAGGTTGGACTGATCACCGACCAACGGGCCAAGCCCGGCCAGCAGCAGGCGATCGCGGCAATCGTCGGCGGCCAAGCTGGAGGGCCCATGGCAAACCTGGCGCCCCTGCTGGGAAAGTTTCTTGGCGTCGAGTTAAAGCCGATCCAGTTCAAGTCCGATGGTATGCAGCGCTCAGTCTCCATCCCTGGAGTGCTCGACGAGGCTGTGAAGGGAGTCGGTTCTACCGAGGACGCGCGCGAGCCGATGCACATCGACAACACGCTACATCCGGCCAACCAGAAGCTCGGCCTGGCGAAGGCTACACGGAGCCACCTGCACGCTTTCGGGATTAACTGGGACGACGATAGCGGAAAGAACAACGGGCACTTCGCTCCCTTTGCCTGGAAGGGTGCTGTCCCAGCGTCGCAGGAGGCAGCTCAGCCTGCGCAGGTCCGGTAGCCCACCGATCGGCACGGAGGGGGAGGGGGCCCAGCCTTCTCCCCTTTCAGAAGCCCTGCGATCGGAGATAGCTCCCGAAAAAGATCACTCAAGTTAGCCAGGCATCCCCCAAGCGTCCGCGGACTGTCCGCTGGAGCTCGACTGTCGAATAGCAAGCGCTCATCTCGGCTGGCAGTTGGAGTTCATAACTTGTACGGTTGGGGACACCAAGCTCTCAAACGCTCGTATGGCACTAAAGCGCCACTCGCGTGGAGCGAGCCCCCGTCAAAACAAGTTTTGAACCGGGCTGGGCGAATTCGAAAAGCTGCTGAAAAGGATTACTAAGTGGAATATCGGGCCGCCTGAGAACGGTTGCAGTCAGTGTAAGCACCTTCAGCCAAGACGTGATCGACGCCGCAAAAAATGATCGAGAGGTCACTTTCACGACCTTCGGGCGCAAGACCGGCAAACCTTACGATGTGACGATTTTCGTCGTGACCGATGGCCATCGCCTCTTCATCGTGAGCGGCCAGGGAATGGCGCGGCAGTGGCCGCAGAACCTCGCCGCGCGGGGCGATGGGGTCCTGCAGCTCGGAGGTCTCGACGTTCATGTCAAGTCGCGGCACGTGATCGATCCTGGCGAGACGCGCATGGTTTCCGAGCTTTACGGAAGCAAGTACGGACCAAGATTCGGTCCGCCGCAACCAGGCGAGCCCCCCAGGCTCAGCGAGCAGGCGACCTTCGAACTGATCCCAGCCGGCTCGTGAGCCGCGCGCGGGCCTCCTGATGGAATCACCTAGGCTCGACTTGTGTTCATGATCCTATGGCCTTGCCCCGTCGTGCTGCTCTCGAGGCAGCGCTACGGAGATCCGGCGATCCCTCGAACTTGACTCGGGTTCAGCGCTTGCGCCTGTTCGTACTGTTGGGCAGCCTGACGGCCTTTGGGCCTCTCTCGATCGATATGTATCTCCCGGCCCTCCCGGCGATCGCACGCGACCTGGCGGCCAGTGAGTCCGTCGTCCAACTGACCCTCACCGCTTGCCTCATCGGGCTCGCGCTCGGTCAGATAGTCGCCGGGCCGCTCAGCGACAGTCTCGGGCGCCGCCGGCCATTGCTGATTGGCGTCGCTGGATACGTGGTCGTATCCCTGCTCTGCGCGATCGCACCATCGGCATGGCTCCTGGTTGGCCTTCGGCTCATCCAGGGCCTGACGGGCGCCGCCGGCATCGTGATCGCCCGTGCCATCGTCCGCGATCTCTACACCGGGTCAGCGGCCGCGCGCTATTTCTCGCGGCTCATCCTCGTGGTGGGGCTGGCGCCGATCCTCGCCCCGGTCCTCGGCGCTCAGGTTCTCCGGGTCAGCACCTGGCGCGGCATATTTCTGGTGCTGACGATCGTGACGGCCCTGCTCTGGCTTGCTGCGGCGCTAGGCCTGCCCGAAACCCTGCCAGCGGCGCGTCGGCGCGCGGGGAGCCTCGCCGGGACGTTGAACATCTTTGGTCAGCTCATCAGGGATACGCCGTTTGTTGGCTATGCGGTGGCCGCCGGCCTAGCCTTCGGTGCGATGTTCGCCTACATCGCTGGCTCACCGTTCGTGCTGCAGGGCATCTTTCACGTGTCGCCGCAGACTTTCAGTTTGATCTTCGGCATGAACGCTCTCGGGTTTGTGGTGGCCAGCCAGATCAACGGCAGTCTCGTCAGTCGCATTCGACCGGCACGTCTTCTCACCGGCGGTTTGATCGCCAATGCGACCGCGGGCTTGGCGCTGCTGGTTGTCGTCGTCAGCGGG
>DATNNA010000219.1:0-17434 GCA_035602075.1 Binatus sp. (SeqCode)
CGAGGGGACCATCCCCAAAGGCGAGTACGGCGGCGGCACCGTGATGATCTGGGATTGGGGCACCTTCGAGCTGGAGGAGAGCACGCCGGCCGAGTCGCTCAAGCGAGGTGAGGTGAAATTTCGCCTCAATGGCGTCCGCCTATGCGGACGCTACGCCCTGGTGAGGACCCGGTCGGACAAGGACTGGCTCCTCATAAAAAAGAAGGACGAGTGCGCCGAAGCGAGCTTCAACATCGAGACGTTCACCACCTCGGTCAAGACCGGGCGCACGAAGGAAGAGATCGAGCAGGGCAAGGACGCGGTCTGGTCGAGTAACCGTGGTGAGGGCGGCGAGGGCGGTCTGATCAACCTTGTCAATGCCGAAAAAGGCCCGATGCCCAGGAGTCTCGACCCGATGAAGGCGCAGCTGGTCGACGAGGCCTTCGACGACGATCGCTGGCTGTTCGAAGTCAAATGGGACGGCATCAGGCTGATCAGCTTCATCGACGAGGGCAAAGTCTCGTTGCAGACCCGCGCCGGCCGCATCGTCGACGCCGAGTATCCGCAGCTCCAGGCCATCAGCGGGCTGGTGAAGGCCCGGCAGGCCGTGCTCGACGGTGAGGTGGTCGTGCTCGACGATGAGGGTCGCCCGTCCTTTCAGCTGCTGCAGAACCGAGGCACAGACCTGCATCCAATGCAGTACGTCGTGTTCGACATCGTGTATTTCGACGGCCAGCGGTTGTTCAAAGTGCCGCTCGAAGACCGCAAGCGACTCCTCCGCGACGTCGTTCGCGATGGCGGGCTCATCAAGTACTCGGATCACGTCCTCGGGCAGGGAAAGGCCTTCTTCAAGGCGGCACAGCAGAAACGGCTCGAAGGGATCGTCGCCAAGCGGCGCGACAGCTCCTACCAACCGGGTGTCCGGAGCACCGCCTGGCTGAAGATCAAGGCCATTCTCCAGCAGGAGGTCGTCATCGGCGGCTTCACCGCGCCGCGCGCCAGCCGAAAATATTTCGGCGCGCTCGTCGTCGGCGTCTACGAGGACGGCAAGCTTGTCTACACCGGCCACGTCGGGGGCGGCTTCGACGAAAAGACGCTCGCCGAGCTCTACAAACTGATGAAGCCGCTCATCGTCAAAACGCCGCCCTTCAGCGGACCGCCAACTCATGCGAACGAGAAACCGACCTGGGTGAAACCGGTGGTGGTCGCGAGGGTCAAGTTCGCCGAGTGGACGCGCGACGGCGTGATGCGGATGCCGGTCTTCCTCGGACTGCGCGATGACGTCGACCCGCGCGACGTCCAACGTGAAATGCCCAGCGACGCGGATCGCGAAATGGCGCGGGCCAGGCCGACTGGCCGCGCCTCGGCGAAACCCGCGGCGAGGGCCACAACGGCGCGCGCCCGGGTCGCCAGAAAGACTTCGACGCGCGCGCCGCGCTCCAGCGTGGCCGCACCCAGAAAGGCTGCCGCGGACATCCCCGATACACCACTAAGCCAGGCGGCCGCTCGGATCGCGAAGCAGCTCGGCACCGGGATCCGCGGTGCGACCGCCACCGAGCTGAAGGCCCTCGACGCCATCCAGAAAGAGGGAGACTGGGAAATCGGCGGTCGGGTCGTCCATCTCACGAATCTCGACAAGCTGCTCTTCCCGGAGGATCACTACACGAAGCGCGAGCTGATCCGCTACTACGTCCAGGTGGCGCCCGTCATGATCCCCCACTACCGCGACCGCCCGCTCTCCATGAACCCGCACCCGGACGGCATTCACGGCAAGAGCTACTGGGTGAAGGACAAGCCGGCATACGCACCGGACTGGATCCCCACCTTCCGCTACCAGGACCAGAAAAGCATGAAAGACTGGATTCTCATCGAGGAAGTGGCGACTCTGGCCTGGCTCGCGAACCACGCGGTGATCGACATGCACCCCTGGTACTCGCGGGTGGACAAGCCGGAGTACCCCGATTGGTCCGTTGTCGACCTCGATCCGGCGGAGGGCGCGACCTTCAAGGACGTGATCGCGGTGGCGAAAGTTCTCAAGACCGCGCTCGATCATCTCAACCTCAAGGCATTGCTCAAGACCACCGGGCAGAGCGGGCTGCACATCTACGTCCCGATCGAGCGGCGCTACACCCTGGACGAGAGCCGAGGCTTCGTCGCCAAGCTGGCGCACATGATCGCGGAGTTGATGCCTGACAAGGTGACGGAGGTTTGGGAGGTCAAGCGCCGCACTGGCAAGATCCGGATCGACTACACGCAGAACGTGATCAACAAGACGTTGGCCGGCCCGTACTCCGTTCGACCGGCGATCCACGCGCCGGTCTCCACCCCGATCACGTGGAAAGAGCTCGACGATCCTCGGCTGCGCCCCGACAAGTGGACAATCAAAACGCTCGGCGACCGTCTGCTCGAGGTCGGCGATCTCTTCCACGACGCCCTCATCGTGCGGCAACGTCTGCCGGCCATCTGACCGGTGGGCAACGACCTCGACGTCCCCTCCGCCCTTCCCGAGATCCAGGCTTACGTCGACGCCTGGATCAAACAACGCGGGCAGTACTGGTCGCCGCTCTCGCAGTACGCGCGCTTAACGGAGGAGGTCGGCGAGCTCGGTCGCGAGCTGAATTTCCGATTCGGGGACAAGCCGCGAGCGGCGAAGGATGCCGCTGGCTCCATCAGCGATGAGCTGGGTGATGTCCTCTTCATCGTCATCCTGCTCGCCAATTACCTAGGCATCGACCTCGTGTCGGCGCTATCGGGGACGCTCGAAAAATACGACCGGCGAGCTGAGCAATAACATCCTGCACCACTTTTCCACAGGAGTTATGCACGCCCTGTTAGCAGCTGGTGGAAAAAGGCCCGCAACAAATGTTCCGTCTGGACGGTTCAAAGCGCGGGTCGTATTTTTATGTCCCCGCTCGATTGAGCGGGGCCTACGTCGGGGATGAGAGTCGGCAAGGTCAAGGAGAAACCGGAAGGTTCGTGGATGACTGCAATCGTTTGCTCGTGCGCCGTCCTTGACACCGTCGAACGCCGGCGGTATGATGCGGCAAACCTATATCTTGTGCTGGATCGGATCGTCAAGCCCCATATTTAGGGGGAGGTAGGCGAACCAAGGCTCACGCGGTGAAAGGGGAACTACCGGCGGCGGCAGACGCCGGACGGCGCACAGTGTGCCGGCGCTCGTTTGAGCTAGGGGGAGACCAATGCTCAGGAACACGCTCAGGATGATCAACCAGCAGGACCAGTGGTTCAACCAGCTACGCCGCGAAGAGTCGGCGCGCCGGACGCTTCGGTATTCGCTCTACCAGGCGCTGGAACAAGTGGAACGCTTGCTCGAGAGCGACATGATGGAAGTCCCGATCGAAATGCAAGCCCGCCTACGCCAGATCGTCGAAGCCGTCGACCCCCAGCTCGCCTACCGCATGGACCAATCCGGCCCCAGCGCCCTTGACATTCAGGACATCATCTTCGAGGCGCAGGACCGCCTCATCAAGCAGGTCCGCACCTGACCGACTTCTAACCTCGAACGCCTCGCCTCCTGCAGTGGCGCCCGGGAGTAATCCCGGGTGTCATTGCGTCTAGGCCATGAATCCTCGTAGCCCGCTGGTCACGCGCAGGCTGCGCCTCGAGCCCGTGGCTGCGCGACACGCCGAAGGTCTCTACCAGGCCGCCCGGGCCTCGAGGGCGGAGCTGCTGCCCTGGATGCCATGGGCCATCGAAATCACGCTGCAGGGCAACCAGCACTACGCCGCCGATGCCGAACGCTCCTGGGAGGCCGGCGAGGAGTTCCACTTCGCCGTCCTCGAGGACGCCCTCGTCCTGGGCGTCATCGGATTGAATCGCGACCCCGAGGGCAGCGCCGAGCTCCATTACTGGATTCGTTCCGATCGCGCCGGCCACGGCTACACGACCGAGGCGGGCGAGTGCATCCTCCGCTGGGGTGTTGAACAGCTCGGCGTGAAATCCTTCACGCTGTGGGCCGGCGTCGAGAACCTTGCCAGCCGCCGTGTCGCCGAGAAGGTCGGCTTCCGCGACGTCGGCCCGCTGCCCGAGCCGATGCACGGCGGCCTCGGCACGTTTCTTGCCCGGGGCTACCGGCGAGGGTAGGGTTGGGGTATGCGAGATACACCGACACGCAAGGCCGACGTCCTGGCAGCGCTCGAACAGCAAGGCGACATGTGGCTTTCAACCGCCGATCCGTTCGGGCGGCCCCACCTCATCCCAGTGTCGGCGTGGTGGGATGGCAAGGACGTGGTCATCGCGACGGCGGGCGCCAGCCGAACGGCCAAAAACCTGAAATTGCGCCAGGCGGTGCGGCTCGCCGGTGGGTCGCCGGCGGACGCCATCATGATCGATGCCGACGTCGTCGAAAGCCCTGCCGTGGACGACTCGGCCGAAATGGCCGGCAGGTTTGCTGCCGCGGTCGGCTGGAATCCTCGCGAGGTGGCGAAGGGCTGGATCTTCTTCCGCCTGCGCCCGACTCGGATCCAGGCCTACCGGGGATACGACGAGCTCGAAGGCCGCGATGTGATGCGCGGCTCGAGGTGGCTCGCCTAGTGGTAAAAACGTTGGCATGAGCGACGGACTCGAGACCTGGGACCTCTGGTTCCCGGGACCGGGCGCGACGGGGCTGCCGTTTGCCCGAAGCCGGATCAGCGGAAAGGATGCTGGTGACCGCCTTCTGGTTCACGCCGCCCCCGCAAAGTTGCAGGTTACGGTCCGCGACGCGAGCGGCAAGGTGATCGCGACCGGCGACGGGCTGGAGCGCCACCAGCCCGGGCCGATGAGTTTCCTGAACCGGAGCGGCTCCACGATCACGCTCGAAGACGGCTGGCCGACCGAGAAGGACATCGGACGCGTGGTACTCCTTCCAGGCGGAGAGGCCGGGATCCTCAAGAGCTGGTGGAATGCCGACGATCGCAAAGAGTGGCGCTGGCAGGTCGAGTTCTACAACCAGATCCGCGCCTGACTCGTCTGGAGCCTAGGCCTGCACGAAATAGGATCGACAGGCCAGGTCGATCAAGTCCGGCTCAAGGCGCGAGGGACGGCCCAAAAAGTACGCCACCTCGTCGAGCTGGTTGAGGATGTCGCGCGGCTGGCAGCCCCGGTAGGGGCGCTTGAACGGCTTGTAGTACCGGTCGAGCACGTACTGGTAGCCGGGCTCGTTGAAAACGATCTCGAACTCCTTGCACGCCCGCTCGAAGATCTGCCGGAATTCAATTGGGGTCGGGTCGGGCACATGGATCTTGTAGCGCACCCGCCGGAGAAACGCCTCGTCGACCAGTGATCCTGGCTCGAGGTTGGTACTGAACACGACCATGGCCTCGAAGGGCGCGCCGACCGCCATCCCCGCGCCCGCCAGGGTGAGATAGTCGATGCGCCGCTCCAGGGCGACGATCAGGCGGTTCAACAGGGCCCGCGGCGAAGAGTCCTGGCGGCCGAAGTCATCGAGCAGGAAGATGCCCCCGTTGGCTTTGAGGTGAATGGGCGCCTCGTAGTAGCGCATCAGCGGGTCGAAAGAGGGCGACAGCTGCGACGTCGTCAGCTCGCCACCCGCTTTGACGAAGGGCCGTTTGATCATCACCCAGCGGGGGTCGAAGTTCATCGGCATCTGGCGCTGGACCCGCTGGTGGTGGAGCGGATCGTAGAGGCGCATCACCTGGCCCTCGATGTCGATCGCATACGGAATGAAAATCGGCTCACCCAGGAGCTCGGCGCACGCCTCGGCGATGGTGGTTTTGCCGTTGCCCGGCGCGCCGTAGAGAAAGAGGGGCGCGCGAGCGTTGACCGGAGGGCCCAGCTGAACCAGCAGATCCGGGCTGAGCGTGAGGTGCTGCAGAGCTCGGGTCAACCAGGCGGCGGTCACGTCAGCCTGGCTCACCTGGGCACGGACCGACACGTCGTACTGAGCGAACGGCACCGGCGCCGGCCCGACGTAGTGGTCGCGCGCCAGCACGTCTCGGGCCCGCAGGCGGCCCGGATCGGTGATCAGGTAGCCGAGCGTCTCCCCGAAGTCGTGGCTCTGGGACGGTCCCGCCATCCGGCCGATGGTCTGGGCCCAGCCCTGCTCCACCAGGCTCTGGATCGCCGGGGTCACCGTTTGGTAGGGCAGGCACAGCGCGGCCGACCAGTCCTTGGCCGACATCGGCGACTTGAAATAGAGGTGCTTGAGAAGGAGATCGGCCATCCGCGCCACCGGGAGTCCAGAATCTTCGGTCCGTGCCGGCGCGATCGGGAAGAACTCCGGGCTGGTGGCTTGTGGCGGCGGCTGAATGGCCATAAACAAAGGAGCCTGCCGGCTAGGCGGCTCTCCAGAGCAACCTGCGGCTGCTCGACTTTCTTGCTAGATCGAACTCAGGCCTCGAGGGCCGGTCGGACGCCGAAATAGCGTTCCACGGACAGGCCGTGGCGTTCCATCTCGGCCCGGGCGAGCGGCTCGAAGCGGCGCAGGTACCAGTCCTCCGCCGGGTTGCGGGAGTACTCGAGCAGGCGGTTGTACGGGAGCGTGTAGATCGCTCGGCCGGCCAGGATCTCGAGCATCTGCGGAGCTAGCTCCGGCTGGGCGAGGGCCCGCCGCACGGTCACGTGGATCCCGCGCATGTCCACGATCAGGCGCAACCGGCGAGGAACAAAGATGATGAGCGCGAATAGCAGCGGGACCGTGGTCACGATGATGGCCAGGATCAATGCCAAAAGGTGGATCCCGCGCGAGCCGGCCTGCCCGGCCGAGATCAACGAATCGCCAGAGTGGACCTTGAGCGCTTCGGCGGTCCGGTGCAGGAAGTCGGAGAGATAGGGCACGCTGTTCGGGATTCCCTGCTCGAAGGACAGGATCCAGCTGTCGAAGGTCTTGCCCGCGTTGATCACACCCTGGGCGAGGGCGTCGAGCTGCAGGACCAGGTTGTTGACCCACAGACCAGCCCGAACGCACAGGTAGATCCAGGCCAGCATCAGCAGGTCGGCGAGCATCCAGGCGAAGCGGCGACCATAGACATCGGGGTACAGGCGCATGAAATTCACCCCTTCAGGTACTGGAGGAAGAACGTCAAATACCTCGCGAGTCTAGCGGGGATTTTCTAAAGAGCTTCCAGGTACTCGATGACCTGGCGGGTCAGCTGGGTCGGTGTCGACGCGCCGGATGTCACTCCGACGCGGGCCTTCCCCACGAGCCACGCCGGCTGGATGTCCTTTGCCGTATCGACGAGGTAGGCGGGCTTGTGCGCCAGCTCCTTGACCACCTGCACCAGGCGCTTGGAGTTCGAGCTGCGCTCGCTGCCCACGACGATCACGACGTCGCAGTCCTTGGCCGCCTCGACGGCCGCCTCCTGGCGATCCTGCGTCGCGCGGCAGATTTCGTTGTAGGCCTCGGCCTGTGGGTATTTGTCGCGGACCCGCTTGATCATGGCCGCCGTGTCCCAGATGCTCAGCGTGGTCTGGCAGGTGACTGCGATCTTCTGGTTCTTGATGTCGAGCGCCTCGACGTCCTGGGGATCCTGCACCAGGTGCACCTTGTCGGGCGCTTCGCCGACGACGCCCTCTGGCTCCGGGTGGCCGCGGCGGCCGATGTAGACCACGTCGTACCCGCGCTCGACCAGGTCCTTGACGAGATCGTGCGTCACGACGACGTCGGAGCAGGTCGCGTCCACCATGTTGAGGCCGCGCTCGGCGGCCTTCGCCTTTACCGCCGGCGAGACGCCGTGAGCGGTGAAGATCACGGTCCCGCCGTCGATCGTGTCCAGGCCCTCGAGCCGGTTGTCGCTATCCACCAGCTCGATGCCGTTTTCCTGCAGCTCGTCGGTCACGTGGGTGTTGTGGACGAGATAGCCGAGCATCCGGATCTTCTCGCCCGGATGCGCCTTCGCCGTCTGCTTGGCGGCACGAATCGCCTCTACGACGCCGTGGCAATATCCGCGCGGCGTGATCTTGAGGACGTCCACGCTTCGAGTCTACCCGCGGATCTGACGCGCGACGCTATCGAAGCGTGACGAGCGCGTGACGACGTCCCGGGAAGCGGCTCCGGTTCGAGCGCAGCCGGAGGTTCCCTAACCGATGATGATCGGGCCACCCGACACGGCGAGGATGTGGAGAAACGCCAGGATGCTGAGCGCGGCCAGCACCATGAGGAATCCACCGACGACGTACGACGCAATGCGGTGACGGGTGAAGACGGCGAGGCCCAGCAACAACAGGATGATGGCCACCAGGATATTCGCGAAGTTAATTTCGACTTTCAATGCTCACCTCCTTATGGTTGAGCTTCACGTGTCGGCCAGTGCTTGGTCAAGGTCTGAGATCAGATCAGCCGCGTCCTCGATACCGACCGAGACGCGAACCAGGCCATCCGCCACCCCGTGTGCTCGCCGTGTTTCCGCCGGGATGGACGCGTGGGTCATCGCCGCGGGCAGCTCGATCAGTGACTCGACCCCACCCAGGCTCTCCGCCAGCGTGAAGAGCTGGGTCCGCTCGACGACTCGCCGGGCGGGTTCGAGCCCGCCCTTGACCTCGAAGGAGATCATGCCACCGAAGCCGGACATCTGCCGCCGAGCCAGCTCTCGCTGCGGATGGTTGGGCAATCCGGGATAGAAGACACGCGCCACCCTGGGGTGGTCGATCAAGAAGGCCGCGACCTGCCGGGCATTGTGGTCGTGCTCGCGCATCCGGATGGCCAGCGTTTTCAAACCGCGCAGCACCAGCCAGGCGTCCATCGGTCCGGGTACGCCCCCGACCGCGTTCTGCAGGAACGCCAGGCGCTCGAAAAGGTCATCCCGGTTTACCACCAGCGTGCCCCCGATCACATCGCTGTGGCCACCAAGGTATTTGGTGGCGCTATGGACGGCGATGTCGGCGCCCAGCGACAGCGGACGCTGAAAGTACGGGCTCATAAAGGTGTTGTCGACGACCAGCAGCGCCTGCTGGGCGTGCGCCAGCTTACTGACCGCCTCGATATCGACCAGCTTGAGGAGCGGGTTCGTCGGCGATTCGACCCAGACCATGCGCGTGCGGTCGGTCAACGACTTCTCGACGGCGCTGAGGTCGGTGCCGTCTACGAAGGAAAAGCTGAGTCCCATCGGCTCCAGGACCCGGCGGAACAAGCGGTAGCTGCCGCCATAGAGGTCGTCGACCGCCACCGTGTGGTCGCCTGGCTTGAGCAGCTGCATGACCGCCGCCTCCGCCGCCATGCCCGAGGCGAAGGCGAGCCCATGGGCGCCGCCTTCCAGGGCGGCGATGCAGGTCTCGAGCGCGGCACGCGTGGGATTCCCGGTCCGCGCGTACTCGTAACCCCGATGCTTGCCGACGGCGTCCTGGGCGAAGGTCGAGGTCTGGTAAATGGGCACCACGACCGCGCCAGTCGTCGGGTCGGGCTTCTGGCCGGCGTGGATCGCCCGAGTGGAGAACCCGGGTGTGGGCTCGGTGCTCACCGGGACGCGCGGGTGTGAGCCATGAACTCGAGCAGATCGACGCGGGTGATGATCCCGACCGGCCGCTCGGCGTCCATCACCACCAGGGCGGTGGTGCCCCCGAGCAGCGCATTGAAGGCCTCGTCGACGTGGGCGCCGGCGGCGATCGTTGGAAAAGGCCCATCCATCGCGGCACCGACCGTGGTGTCGATCAAACCGGGATCACGGTAAACCCGATCGAGCAGGGTGCGCTCCTGGATGCTGCCCACCAGCCGCTTGCCCGGAACGCCGCCATCCTCGGTGACCGGCATCTGCGAGATCCCGTATTCCTGGAGAAGGTCGATGGCACGGCCCACCTTCTCCTTGGACGACACCGTGATCAAATCGGGGATCTCGCGCTCTCGCGTGGCGACCACATCGTGGACGAGCTGGCGCGGGAAGCGCTCGAAGAAGCCGTTCTGGCGCATCCATTCGTCGTTGTAGATCTTGCTCAGGTTGTTGCGACCGGTATCGGCCAGGATGACGACCATCACCGTCTTCTCGTCGAGGTCGCGCGCCACCTCCATCGCCGCCTTCATGGCGGTGCCCGACGAGCCGCCCACCAGGATTCCTTCTTCGCGCGTGATTCGCCGGGCGGTCAGGAAGGAGTCGCGGTCGTTGACCTGGACGATCCGGTCGATCAGCTTCAAATCGATGGTGCCGGGAATAAAGTCTTCGCCGATCCCCTCCACCTTGTAGGGCTTGATGGTGTTGCCGGAGTAGAGCGATCCCTCCGGGTCGGCGCCGACGATCATCACCGCCGGCTTCTTCTCTTTGAGGAACCGCGCCACGCCCGTGATGGTGCCGCCGGTCCCCAGGCCGCCGACCAGCACGTCGACCTTGCCGTCCGTTTGCTGCCAAATCTCCGGGCCGGTCGTCTCGTAGTGAGACTGCGGATTCGCCTGGTTGAAATACTGATTCGGCTGAAACGCGCCCGGGATCTCGTGACTCAGCCGTTCGGCAACCGAGTAGTAGCTTTCGGGCGACTCGCGGGGAACGGCGGTCGGACAGACCACCACTTCCGCGCCGTAGGCGCGCAGCAGCGCGATTTTCTCGGGCGACTGCTTGTCGGCCATCACGAAGATCATTCGATAACCCTTGAGGGCCGCCGCGATCGCCAGCGCGTGGCCGGTATTCCCCGAGGTCGGCTCGACGATGGTGCCACCCGGCTTCAGCAGGCCTCGCTTCTCGGCATCCTCGATCATGCGCAGCCCGATCCGGTCCTTGACGCTGCCGCCGGGGTTGAGCGTCTCCACCTTGGCCAGGATGGTCGGTCGGAGCCCGGCGGTGATGCGCTGGAGCCGCACCAGCGGCGTGTGCCCGACGGCCTCCAGGATGCTGCCCAGGACCTGCACTGGGCCCCATTGTATGCGTAGAATCGGCCTCAGTTCCGACGAGGGAGGGAGCCTTGCCCGTATCGGTAGCCAACTCGCAAGCGGTCTATGACGCCATGAAGGGCGTCGGCGTCACCCTGGTCAGCGCCCTCCCGGAGACCTGGCTGGTTCATCTGATCCGGATGGCCGATGAAGATCCCGCGATGACGCTGGTTCGTCTCGCCAAGGAAGAGGAGGGCGTCGGCGTCTCGGCAGGCGCGCATTTTGCCGGAGTCCGGTCGGCGATGTTGCTGCAGAACCATGGCTTCCTGCAGGCGATCAACGGCATCGTCGGGGTGTCGCTCCTCTACAAGATCCCGCTCTTGATGCTGATCACCGATCGTGGCAGCTTCGGTGAAAAGGATCCGTGGCAGACGGAGGGCGGCAAATACACCCGTCCCGTGCTCGATGCGCTGCACATTGCGCACGACGACTTGAGCCGACCGGATGAGGTGCAACCGAAGATCGCCCACGCGATGACGCTGGCGCAGAGCTCGCTCTCGCCGGTGGCACTGCTCCTCCAACGCGACTTGATGTGGGAGGAGCCGAAATGAAGCGGCTTGATTGCCTGAAGGCCATCTACCCGCAGCTCGAAGACTGCGCCGTCGTCACCATCATGGGCGCGGTGGCGGCCGAGCTCTACTCGCTCGGCCACCGCGCCAACTTCTTCTATCTCGAGCATGCGATGGGCCTCGCCTCGTCGATCGGGCTCGGCATCGCCCTATCGCAGCCGAACCGCAAGGTAGTCGTCATCGACGGCGACGGGTCGGTGCTGATGAACCTCGGCGGCCTCACCACCATGGCGCGCTCACGTCCGAATAACCTTGTGCATCTCATCTTCGACAACGAAACCCTGCTCTCCGTCGGCGGCGGCGCCCCGGGAGGCTACAAATGGTTCACGACAGCGACCTCCAGCGGCACCGACCTTGCCGGGATAGCGAAGGCGGCCGGCTTTCCCCGGGCGCAGCTGGTCCGCAAGCTGGAGGATTTCGAGGAAGCCGCGCTCGACGCCATCAGGGGCGACCAGCTCAGCTGTATCGTCGCCAAGGTGGAGGCCGAGATGCCGAAGAGTTTCCTGATGGACGTCCACATGCTCGAGAACCGCTTCGAATTTCCGCGGGCAATCAAAGGGAGGAGTGAATGAGCACGCGAGTCGATAGCCTGGCTTCCTTCGTCGAGGGCCTGATCTCCGGATCGATCGATGTCGTCGACCTGACCCAGCCGCTTTCCGAGCGGACGCCGATGATCCAGCTGCCACCGCCGTTCGCGAACACCCCGAACTGGAAGACCCACGAGATCAGCCGCTACGACGAGAACGGGCCGGCCTGGTACTGGAACTGGTTCGAAGGCGGCGAGCACGCGGGCACCCACTTCGACGCCCCGATCCATTGGGTCACCGGCAAGGACAAGGACGATGTCTCCCAGGTTCCCGTCAAGCGGTTGATCGGCCCGGCGGTCGTGATCGACAAGTCGAAGGAGGCGCAGGCCAATCCCGACTACCTCTTAACCCTCAGCGACATCCGGGCATTCGAGCGAGAACACGGTGCACTGCCGAAGGGCTCCTGGCTGCTGTATCGCACGGGCTGGGATGCCCGGGCGAGTGACCAGAAGGCGTTCCTGAATGCCAACGAGACCGGCCCGCATACCCCGGGCATCGACATCGAGCTGGCGAAATGGCTGGCGGCCGAGAGTCCCTTCGTCGGCGTTGGCGTGGAGACGGTTGGCACCGACGCGGGCACGGCCCATTCCTTCAACCCGCCGTTCCCCTGCCACCAGTTCTTGCTGGGTTCCAACAAATATGGGCTCACGCAATTGGCCAACCTGTCGAAGCTGCCGCCGACGGGCGCGGTCCTGGTCGTCGCGCCGCTGAAGCTGGTCAAAGGATCGGGCAGCCCCTGCCGAGCGCTGGCGCTGGTCCAGCGATAAGCGCGCCCCAGGGCCTCGAGCTCCGGCCGATCCGAAAGGAGGAGCAGCGCGCCTATTCGACGCTGATGCGGCGCGCCTTTGGCGCGTCCCTCCCGACCGACGAGGAGCTGGCGGTCTCGCGGGAAACGACGGAGTTCGAACGGACCCTGGCGTTTTTCGATGGCAAGGAGATGGTCGCCACCGCGGGCATCTTTTCCTACGAGATGACCGTGCCAGGAGGCACCCTGCCCTGCGGCGGGGTCACCCGGGTTAGCGTCCTCACCACCCATCGCCGGCGCGGGCTGCTGACGGCGATGATGCGGCGCCAGCTCGATGACATGCACCAGCGAGGTGAGCCGCTGGCGGCCCTCTATGCCTCTGAGGCGCCGATCTATGGGCGTTTCGGTTACGGCCTGAGCACGTATCAGGCCGCCGTGGAGATTGAGCGCCCCCATGCAGCCTTCGCAAAAAAGGTCACCGGCAGCGGGCGCCTCTCGATGGTGGACGTCCCAACGGCGATTGACGCGTTCACCCGGGTCTGGGAGCAAGCCCGGCGCGCCCAGCCTGGCATGCTCGGGCTGGATGAGCGCTGGATGCGCCTCCAGATGGCTGACCTCGAGCTGCACCGAGAAGGCGCGAGCCCTCAATATCGCGTGCTCCACCAGACCGGCGAAAACCCCTCCGGCTTTGCGATTTACCGCGAGAAGATGGACTGGGATGCGTCCGGCCCGAACGGGACGCTCCGACTCGAGATGTTGATCGCAGCAACCGCGGAGGCCTACGCGGCGCTCTGGCGCCACCTGCTGGATGTGGACTTGATGGCACGGGTCTCAGCCGAGATGCGGCCGGTGGACGAGCCCCTGCGCTTCCTGCTGGCCGACTCGCGGCAGCCGAAGACCCGGATCGAAGACGGCCTCTGGTTGCGCCTGGTGGATGTCGCCGCCGCCCTGGCGGGACGCCGCTATGCGATCGAGGGTCGCGTGGTGCTGCGCGTCCGTGATGCGTTCGGTCCGTGGAACGATGGGCAGTACCAGCTGGTCGGCGGGCCGGCAGGCGCCGAGTGCAAACCCACCAGTGGCTCGTCCGACCTCGCCCTCGACGCGGCTGATCTCGCCGCCCTGTACCTTGGCGGCAATCGGTTTCGGACACTGTTCGAAGCCGGACGCGTTGAGGAGCTGCGTCCGGGGGCTATCGCCCGTGCCGACGCGATGTTCGCGACGGACCGCGCGCCCTGGTGCCCGAGCCACTTCTAGGCCTCGTCGAGGCGGGATAATCGCTCCGTGGACCGCGAGACCTGCCTGTCCTTCGATCGGCAGGACCCGCTTGCTTCCGTGCGAGACGAGTTCGTCCTCCCCGAGGGCGTGATCTATCTCGATGGCAACTCACTCGGTGCGCTACCACGCCAGACCTTGCCCCGCATGACGCAGGTGATCGGCGAGGAATGGGGCAGCGGGCTGATTCGCAGCTGGAATGCGGCCCACTGGATCGAGGCCCCGGCGCGCATCGGCGACAAAATCGCACGCTTGATCGGAGCCAAAGGCGGCGAAGTGATCGTCGCGGATAGCACCTCGGTCAACCTCTTCAAGTTGCTGGCGGAGGCGCTGCGCGTCCAGCCGGGACGCCACTTCATCCTGACGGAGGCCTCGAATTTCCCCACCGACCTCTATATCGCGCAGGGGTTGATCGAGTTGCTCGGCGGCAACCACGCGCTGCGCGTGGTCGAGCGCAGCGAGATCGAGCGCTCGCTCGACGGCAGCGTCGCGGTCCTGATGCTGACCCACGTCGACTACGCCAGCGGAGAGATCCACGACATGCGGCGCATCACCGAGGCCGCCCAAAAGGTCGGCACCATGATGCTCTGGGATCTCTCGCACAGCGCCGGAGCGGTGCCGATCGATCTGAATGCCGCCCAGGTCGACCTCGCCGTGGGCTGCGGCTACAAATATTTGAACGGCGGACCAGGTGCGCCTGCCTATCTCTTCGTCGCCAAGGGCCTGCAGGAGGCGATCCAGTCACCACTCTCCGGCTGGATGGGGCACGCGGCGCCGTTCGCCTTCGACCCGCAATACCGACCGGCGCCGGGGATCAACCGGCAGCTCGCCGGCTCGCCCCCCATCATCAGCATGCTCGCGTTGGAGGTCGCGATCGACCTCTGGTTACGGGTCGACCAGCAGGAAGCGCGGCGCAAGTCGATGGCGCTCGGCGACCTGTTCATCAAGCTGGTCGATGAAACCTGCCGCGACCTCGGCGTCGAGGTCGCCTCGCCACGCGAAGCGAAAATACGTGGCGCGCAGGTCGCGTTGCGTCATAAAGAAGGCTACCGCGTGATGCGCGCGCTGATCGACCGCGGCGTGGTCGGTGATTTCCGGACGCCGGACCTTTTGCGGTTCGGCTTCGCCGCGCTTTACACGCGCTATGTCGACGTCTTCGACGCGGTGCGCGCCCTTCGCGAGGTGCTCACCTCGCGCGCCTGGAATCGGCCGGAGTATGCGAACCGCCTAACCGTGACGTGATGACGGACAAGCAGGGCGACCGGCTGCTTCGTGGCTACCTCAGCAGCCGCCTGCTGCTGGTTGCCATCGGCATCATCACGCCGATCGGCATCCTCGTCGTCAATGGCGCGGCCTTTGTGATGCGGAACCTGGAGCAGTTCCGAGTTGGCATCGCCGTCTGCGCATTGATCAGCTCGCTGGTGCTCAATGGGCTGACCGCCTCCTGGCTGCTCCGGCTGGCGGGCCGGCGATCGATCAACATCTACCTCGAGCACCAGGAGTGGGCAACCATCATCGCCACGATCGTGGTCATCGGCACCTCGATCGGCGCCGCGATCTTCACCTACATCGGGATGAGCAATCCGGGCCATCTCCCCGACACGCTGGCGGTGGTGACGTCATTGCTCGCCTTGCTCGTGCCGCTCGGCATCACGTACTTCACCCGCCTGTTCGCCAACGGCCGCTGAGGAGCGGAACTAGAGCTGGGAGCGGACCTCCCAGAGTTCCGGGAAGAAGCGCTTGTTGAGCGTCGATTGCAGGTAGCGGACGCCGGTTGATCCACCAGTCCCCGGCTTGTCACCAATCTGCCGCTCCACCATCTCGATATGCCTGAGCCGCCACAGACGGAATCCCTCATCGTGATCCAGCAACGCCTCGGCCAGCTCGAGAAGGTCCCCATGGCGGTCGCCCTGGCGATAGAGGTCGCTCACGGTCACGCCGCGGCGTTCGATCAACGCCGTAAAGACGTCGTGCAACGAGGGTTCATCCAGGCGACGCTGCAAGCGGGCCCGCGCATCCCCTTCCCTATCGAGCGCCTTGATGTAGCCGGCATCCTTCAACCCCGAGAGGAACTCGATCTCGCGAAACTGGACGGACTGAAAACCGCTGGCGGGTGCCAGCTCGGAGCGAAAGGTGAGGAAGTCCTGGGGCGCCATCGTCTCGAGGACCGCGACCTGCTCGACGAGCAGGTCCTCGATCACTTTGACCCGAGCAAGCGCGTGCCGCGCCGCGCGCAGCTCGTCCGCCTCGATCGAGGCGCGCACGCTCTCGAGCTCGTCGATCAGCACTTTGAACCAAAGCTCGTAGACCTGGTGGACCACGATGAAGAGCAACTCATCGTGGGCCTGGGTCAGCCCTTCCTGCAGCCCGAGTAGCTGCGGGATGTGGAGGTAGGAGTCGTAGCTGAGCCGCCGCCCCGACGCGTCCTGGTAGCCCATCCCGCCAAGTCGGTATGGAGCGCCTTCCTGCTTCGGTTTTCCGGCCGTGGCCAAGCTGGCTCCAGCTTATTCCAAAAAAGTGTTACAACGAGTCCGAAGAAAGGAGGGGATGCGTGCAGGAATCACCCTACTGGAACCCGCGGCACGAGACCATGCCGCGTGACCAGATCGAGGCATTGCAGGTCCGCAAGCTCAAAAACCTGGTCGCCTGGACGGAGTCGCGGGTCCCCTGGCAGGCGAAGCGGCTCAAAGCCGCGGGCGTCACCGCGGAATCGATCAAGAGTCTCAAGGATCTCCGGCGGATTCCGATGATGACCCGCGACGAGTGGATGCAGGCGCAGCTGGAGGACCCGCCCTATGGCCCGCTGCTCGCCGCCCCACAGGAGGTCGCGATCCGCTACCACCTGACCTCGGGGACGACCGGCCGGATCCCGCTCCAGGTGCTCGACAGCATGAAGGACTGGGAATGGATCGCCGAGATGTGGTGCTACGGCTTCTGGGGATTCGGTGTTCGACCCCGCGATATCGTCTTCTTCGCCTTCAGCTACGGGACCTTCGTCGGCTTCTGGGGCGCCCACTACGCCTGCGAGAAGATCGGCTGCCTGGTGCTGCCGGGTGGCAACATGACGACCGAGGCGCGCGTCAAGCAGATCCTGACGATGAAGGCGACCGTGGTCTGCTCCACGCCGACCTACGCGCTGCGGATGGCGCAGGAGGCGAAGACGATGGGCGTCGACCTGGCCGGCAGCGCGGTCACGCGCCTCATCCTCTCGGGGGAGCCGGCCGGCTCCATCCCGGCAACCAAGCACCTGATCGAGGAGGAATGGGGGGCCAAAGCCGCCGACACCGCCGGTATGACCGAGGTCGGCACCATCATGATCTTCGAGTGCGAGAAGCAGCCGGGCGGCACCCACATCATCGAGGACCATTACATCGAGGAGGTCGTCGACCCCGAGACGGGCGAGCCCGTCGGCTACGGCGAGCTGGGTGAACGATTGATCACGTCTTTTGGCCGCGGGTTCATCCCGGTGTTG
>DATNNA010000220.1:0-3085 GCA_035602075.1 Binatus sp. (SeqCode)
CTGTCGCCCACGACCAGCTCGGACATCCTGAACGCGCACGTCACCGAAGGCGTCGAGCTGCTCAAGCAGTATCACTTCCCAACGTCGATTCGGGAGATCGTCCAGCAACACCAGGGCACCACGGTGAAGCGCTACTTCTACCGGCAGGCGCTCGAGCAGGGGCTCGATGTCCGCGAGGACGATTTCCGCTATCCCGGCCCGCGTCCGCGCTCGAAAGAAGCGGCCATTGTCATGATCGCGGACACGGTCGAGGCGTCAGCCCGCACCCTCAAGGATCGGAGTACGGAAGGTATCCGCGACCACGTCCACCGCATGCTCCAGGGATTCGTCCGCGACGGTCAGCTCGATGAATGTGATCTGTCCTTCCGCGACCTTCACCTGGTGGAAGAGGCGATGGCCAACATGGTGGTCAGCATCTACCATGCGCGGATCGAGTATCCCGCCGCGGTGGGCGAAACGGCCACGGGTGGAGCCGCCGTCGATACGACGGGGGGCGGGCACGATGGAACACTCGACGCCGAGGACAAGACGATTCCCTTGCCTCGACCGGCGCCGCGTCCCCGTCCGAGCCCCTCCTGAGCAAAATGCCGCCACCCTGCCCTTCCCCGCACGCGGGGGAGGGTGAATCCGGCAACCGGAGGCGCAAACTTCCGGCCCCCGCTGCGATATTCAGGTAGTGCTCCTCTCGGGCTCGGTTATCGTGCTTGCCTATGTGGCGGCGGCCGCCGTGATCGTCCCCGCCGTTTCGATGATCGGCTTTGGCAAGGTGCCGAAGTTCCTACGTCGTGGTGACGACCCGGGCAAGACGCGCACCCGGATGGAGGGCATGGGCCTCTTCCTGATCGGAGCCTTCATCCTTGCCGATGCCCTGGCGGCCGACCTGGGCCGGCGGTCATCGGTCCCGCAGGACTGGATCCTGCTGGTCTGGGTGCTGCTGGCGGCCGGCTTGATCGGGCTCCGCTATCTCGCGGGCCGCAACGACACCAAGTCCCAAAAACCGACGGCGTAGCCGCCTCGGCGCGGGTACCATGATGCCGTGCTCATCCAGATGAGCCGTTTGGGTCCCGCGTCCATCGCCTCGGGAGTGGATCTGGATGGGCTCACGGTGCTGCTGCAGAGGGCGGCGCGGACTATGGACCTGCCCGATCAGACCGTCACCGTCGTTACTCTCACCGGCGATGAGCACCTGCGGGAGTACAACAGCCGCTATCGCGGGCTCGACGAGCCGACCGACGTGCTCGCCTTCGCCGCCCGCGAGCAGCCGACCGACCAGCGCTTTCAGGCGCCGCCCGGTACCGAAGACTGGCTGGGTGACATCGTGATCTCCGTGCCGCGCGCGCGACGGCAAGCTCAAGAGGCTGGTCACCCGGTCAATGACGAAGTGCGCCTCCTCGCGGTGCACGGCTTCCTGCATTTGCTGGGGTACGACCACGCCGAGCCGGCGGAGGAGGCCACCATGACTGCGCTGACCAACCGGATCCTGGGCCAGGCGCGATGACGCCGCACTCCGACGCCGAGTTCGAGGCAGAGCGGATTGGCAGTCCCAGCCGAGCGCGCCGCGTCGACCTGCGACGCACGCTCTACAGCTTTCGCCACGCGGGGCGTGGCTTTGCCTGGGCGCTCTCTTCGCAAGCGAACTTGCGCGTGCACCTGATGATCGCGTTCGTCGTGCTGGTGGCGGCGCTCCTCTTTCGCTTCACCGCAATCGAATTCGTCGGACTGGTGCTGTGCTTTGCGGTCGTGATCGCGGCCGAACTATTCAACACGACGCTGGAAGTGCTGATCGACTACGCGTGGCCCGAACACCACCCGATGATCGGTCGGGCCAAGGACGTTGCGGCGGCGGCGGTGCTGGTCGCCGCGGGCGGTGCCGCCCTCGTCGGCGCCCTGCTGTTCGCGCGCCATCTCTTCCACCTTTCGTGACGGCGGCCGCGGAGGTCGTCACGGCGGCGCTCGATGCGCTTCGCGCGCGGGACTGGGATAGCTTTGCCCGGCGGTTGCATCCTGACGTCGTCCACCGAACGCCTGGGGTGCCGGAGCCGATCCTCGGTCGGGAGGCTTTCGTCCTCCTCAGCCGCCAGGCCGTGGCGCGCACCCCGGACGTGAGGTTTGAGGTCGAGCGGCTCGTGACGGAAGGCGACACCGTTGTCGTTATTGGCGAATGGACCTACACGGGTCTCACCGGGAAGGTTCGCCAGCCTTCGGTCAGCGTCGTCGAGGTTCGAGACGGCCAGATCTGGCGCGACCTGGAGTACGTCGGCCTCGCGATCTAGCGATAGGCGAAGTGTGGAGACTCGCCGTCGGCGGCATTGAAGTTGGACGTGGCGGCGATTGATCCTCCACCAACGCGACGAGTTTTCGGCGGCCAGCAAACGGCGGCTCCCGATCGTCATTCACCATCCGCACTCGCAGGCCATCGCGCAGTTCAAAGAGCTGATGCAGGCCCTCGCCGCCGTCTGAACCGGGCTGATCGCGAAGTAAACTAAGCACCATTCGCGCCACTCCTCCTGCCGTCGAGCCGCGCCGTCGGGCCGTCGTGCAGGTCTCCGCTCTCCAGTACCCCGAGTTCCGCCGCTACTTCGTCGGGCAGGCGGTGTCCGTCGTCGGCACCTGGATGCAATCGGTGGCGGCCGCCTGGCTCGTCCTCCAGCTTTCGCATAACTCGGCCTTCGCGCTCGCGCTGTTTGGCGCCTTCAGCTACGGCCCCGTGTTGATCTTCGGCCTCTACGCGGGCACGCTTGTCGATCGCTTTGCCCATCGTGACATGCTGCTCCTCACCCAGCTGGTCTCGCTGGTCGGTGCCGCGCTGTATGCGGCGCTCACCGCCACGCACACGATCAGCTTGCCGATCGTCCTGCTGCTGGCGGCCGCCCTGGGGCTGAACCAGGCGCTCTACTTCCCCGCGCGCCAGGCGACGGTCCTCGAGATGGTGGGTCGGGGCGAACTGGTCAGCGCCGTGGCGTTGAACTCCATTGCCTTCAATCTCGCCCGCATCCTGGGCCCGGCGCTGGGTGGCATCGTGATCGCGACCCTGGGCGTGGCGGCCTGCTTCTGGATCAACGCCCTCACCTACCTCGGTGTGATT
>DATNNA010000221.1:0-13714 GCA_035602075.1 Binatus sp. (SeqCode)
GTCGACGTCGCGGGCCTGGTGGCCGGCGCCAGCCGCGGCGAGGGAATGGGCAACCAGTTTCTTTCGACCATCCGCGATCTCGACGCGCTGGCCATGGTGGTCCGCGCCTTCAACGATCCAAACGTGCAGCATGTCGACAGCAAGCTGGACCCGCGCCGGGACATGGGGATGGTCAATCTCGAGCTCGCGCTGGCCGACCTCGACGTCGTCAACAAGCGGCGGGAGAAGATTGGCGGGACCGCGCGCCTCAAGCCAGGGGCCAAAGAGAAGGAGGAGCTCGAGCTCCTCGATCGGCTGGCCGCTCACCTCGACGAGGGCAAGCCGATTCGCACGCTGAGCTTCGAGGCGGAGCAGGCCAAGCTTCTCAAGAGCTTCTCCTTTCTCACCGCCAAGCCGGTGCTGTACGTCGCCAACATCGGTGAGGATCAGATCGCCAAGGAGACCCCCGAGCTGCAAGCCATGCGTGACGAAGCAACCGCTGAGCATGCCGAGGTAATCCCTCTCTCCGCCCGGCTGGAGGCGGAGATCCGTGAGTTGCCCGACGAGGAAGCCGCGGTGTTCCTCGAAGACGCCGGCCTGAAAGAGGCGGCACTGCCGACTTTCATCCACGCTGCCTATCGATTGCTGAACCTCGTCACCTTCCTCACCGCCGGCGATCCAGAGGTACGAGCCTGGACGGTGCGACAGGGCGCGAAAGCCCCGGAGGCCGCCGGCGTCATCCACAGCGACATCGAGCGTGGGTTCATCAAGGCGGAGATCGTCGCCTACGATGACCTGATCGCGGCCGGATCCTACACGGCGGCACGGGAGCGGGGGAAGGTCCGGCTCGAGGGGCGGGACTATGTGATGAAGGATGGCGACGTCTCCCTCTTCCGCTTCAATGTCTGACGCCTGGCGGCTGCTGGTCGATGCTCCGGCTGGCGGCGCCTGGAATATGGCCGTCGACGAGGTCCTGCTTGATGGTGTGGCCGCCGGCGCAGCAGCGCCCACCCTTCGCTTCTACGGATGGAGTCCGGCGTGTCTCTCGCTCGGCTACTTCCAGCCGTTCGATGTGGTCGACCTCGAGGGCTGCCGGGCACTCGGCGTCGATGTGGTTCGACGCCCCACCGGCGGGCGCGCCATTCTCCACGATTGCGAGCTCACCTACAGCGTCGCTCTGCCCGCATCGGTGCTGGGGCACGATAGCGGCGTCCTACCCTCCTACTACCGGCTCAGCCTTGCCCTGCAGGATGGACTTCGCCGGCTGGGCGTCCCGGCGACGCTCGCTCCGCAATCCGCCGCGAGCGGCCCGCCGGAGCACGGGCCCGTGTGCTTCGACCGCCCCTCGGCCCACGAGATCCTGCTCCACGGGCGCAAGCTGGTGGGGAGCGCCCAGATGCGGCGTGGTGGGGGGCTTCTTCAGCATGGAAGCATCCTGATCGAGCCCCGCATCGACAAGCTGACGGCGTGTCTTCGGCTGTCCGATGCGGTCGGTTCGAGTGCCGGTGAGGGCCCGGAGCGCATCGAGGATGGGGTGGCGGGCCTGGCCGAGCTGGGCCTGACTGAGCCGCCGCGGATCGCCGCCGCCCTGGGCGACGCCTTCGCGGCGCGCTTTGGCGTCAGGCTGGTGGCGGGCTCTCTCGGCCAGGACGAGCTGGCGGCAGCAGAGGCCCTGGCTGGCTCGAAGTATCGGTCAGCCGACTGGACGGAGCGGCTGGCGCCGCTGACGGCCTAGAAACACAACAAGGACCAGATGAGGAGGGGCATTGCAGCGGCGATGGCAGGACGGCTGCAGGGATCTGGCCCTTGTTGGCTCGCGGCTTCGGGTACACGCTATATGTTGTACCCGGGGCGATTTGTACCACAGCCCGTTGGACGTGTCAAGCGCTTTTCCACGTTCGCGCTAAACTCCACTGCGCGTACGCACCGATGTCCCGAAAGAACAGACGCTCACAGCTCAGGAAGCCCCAGCGCGGATCATCCGGGGGTGGGCGCGCCGCCCGGCCGGCGGGGATGCCCCCGGCCGCTCCCGCGCAGCCCGGCCAGCTAGCGCAGCCGACGCCGCCAGCCCAGGTTCCACCCGCAGCGTCCGCCAGCCCAACGCCGGTTACGCGGCCACTCCCGCGGGGTCCTCGCGGGCGGCAGCAGGCCGGTCCGCTGCCGGCGCAGGACGCCACCATCCCCATGGAGCGGGTCCCCTATTTCCGTTCGGACCTGCGGCGGATCGCGATCACGGCCGCCTTGATGTTCGTGCTCCTGATCGCGGGCTCGATCGTCCTGCGCAATTTGCTCCAGGCGTGACCTTTTTAAGGCCTGCAAGAAAGGCGATTGCGTAACCGTTCTGGCACACGACGCTAACAACTTGCCAGGAGGTTTCCGTGTTCGACAAGAGATCCGCGCGAGAAGCTGCTCCCATCGTCGCTGAGACGGTGTTGAGCAATCAGATCAAGCTCGAAGGCCGGCTGCAGTCCACGTCCAACATCCGGTTCGACGGCGAAATGAACGGCGACCTGACAACCGAAGGTGACCTCTCGGTCGGCGAGTCCGGCCGGGTCAAGGGCAATGTCAGCGGGCGCAATGTCGTAGTCGGTGGGGCGATCCAGGGCAACGTGATCACCTCGGGCCGCCTCGAGATCCTGGCCACCGGCAAAGTGTTCGGCGACATCGTCGTCGGTTCGCTGATCATCGACGAAGGCGGCATCCTCCGCGGGAAGAGCGCCGTCCATGCCGAGGAATCAGCCGCCTCCACCGTTTCGGTAGGCGTCCGCCAGGAGGTTGGCGCCGCCGCCTGACCCGTCGGGTTTCATTCGTTCATCAGGGTCCGGAGTAGTCCGGGCCCTTTTGGTTTTGGTCGATACTTAGAACCGTCGTGCTGCTCAGCGATCCGGGCCGGTTCATCATCAACGCGCTCTACCTCGTGCCGGCGCTGGTGCTCGGCCTGGTCGCCCACGAGGTGGCGCACGCCGCGGTGGCCGTTTCGCGCGGCGACCAGACACCCAAACTCGACGGCCGGCTGTCTCTCGACCCGCGGCATCACCTCGATCCCCTGGGCACCCTGGTCGTCTTCTTCATCTACTTTGGCTGGGCCCGTCCGCTACGCCTCAACCCCTACCGGATGCGCCGCAGCCTCGACCCTGCGCTGGTCTGGCTGGCGGGCCCGCTGGCGAGCCTGCTGGTCGCCATTGCGCTCTCGATTCCGCTCAAGCTCTTGCTGGCCTCAGGCTACGTTGGCTTCGACTCGCCGCTGTTCCAACTGATCCTGGTCGCCTTCTATTTCAACGTGGTCCTGGCGGTCGTCAACATCATTCCGATCCCCGGTCTCGATGGTTACAACATCCTCGGCGCACTCTTTCGCCGGCGCTATGCGAGGTTCTTCTTCAAGGTCGATACGAACCGGCAGACCATCCTCCTGGTCGCCGTCCTTGTCGTTCTTTTGGCTCCGTTTGTGCTGCGCACCTCCAGCCTCTTCGACCTCTTCTACGATCCGGTCGCGCGCGTGCTCCTCGGCAGCAGCCTCCGGCCTGTTGGTTTTTGATGGACAAGCTCCGCGCGCTTCCCAGCGTTCACCAGATGCTCGAGGAGCCTGAGGCGCGCGCGCTGGTTGCGGCTCACGGCCGGCCCCTGGTGCGGTTCGCGGTGCAGCGCATCCTCGAGGAGGAGCGTCGCAGCGGGGCCATCGCCGAGCCAGGCGCGCGCTGGTCGGCCATCGACCGCGTCATTCAGGAGTTGCGACGTCCGCGTCTGCGGCCGGTCGTCAACGCCACCGGGGTGGTCCTTCACACCAACCTGGGCCGGGCGCCCCTGGCGGCGGCCGCGGTGCAAGCCGCCGCCGCCATCGCCGGTCGTTACTCCACCCTGGAGTTCGATCCGCGGACCGGCCGGCGCGGCCGGCGGCACGACCTGGCCGGCGAGCTGCTACGCCACCTATCCGGCGCGGAGGCGGCGGCGGTTGTCAACAATTGCGCCGCGGCGGTGCTCTTGATGTTGGCGGCCCTGGCAAAGGGCAAGGAGGTCATCGTCGCGCGTGGCGAGCTGGTGGAGATCGGCGGCGGCTTCCGGATGCCGGACGTGATGCGCCTTTCCGGCGCTCACATGGTCGAGGTCGGCACCACCAACCGCACCCGCGCTGAGGACTACACCGCCGCGATCACGCCGCGGACGGCCGCCATCATGAAGGTGCACGCCAGCAACTTCCAGGTGATCGGGTTCACCGAGAGCGTGGAGCTCAAGGCGCTGGCGGAAATCGCTCGGCAACATCACCTGCTGCTGCTTCACGACCTGGGAAGCGGCGCGCTGCTCGAGACGGCGGCCTACGGGCTGGCCGAGGAACCCCGCATCCAGGACAGCATCGAATCGGGCGTCGATCTCGTGGCCTGCAGTGGGGACAAGTTGTTGGGCGGGCCGCAGGCGGGCCTCTTGCTCGGTCGCGCGGCGCTCGTAGATCGCGCCATGAAGCATCCGCTCGCTCGCGCGGTGCGGGTTGACAAGCTGACGCTGGCGGCGCTCATCGCCACCCTCGACCTCTACCTGACCCAGTCGCTGGTAGGCCTGCCGATCTGGGACATGCTGGGCGCCTCGGCGGAGTCGATTGCCGCTCGCGCCCGCTCATGGCAAAGCTCGCTGATGGAGCGTGGCGCGCCGGTCGAGGTTGTCGCCGCCGAGTCCACCGTGGGCGGCGGTTCACTCCCCGGCGAGCGCCTGCCCACGACCGCGCTCGCCATCACGCCACGGCGGGGCGGAGCCACCGACCTGCTCCGTCGTTTGCGCGAACACGAGCCGCCCGTCATCGGGCGAATCGTCGACGAGCGGGTCCTCCTCGATCCGCGCACCGTGCTGCCCGGTGAAGACGATGTCGTGGTCGAGGCCGTGCTCGCGGCGCTGGCATGACCGACCTGACGGCCGGATCGTTCGTCGTCGGCACGGCGGGTCACATCGACCACGGCAAGTCGACGCTGGTACTGGCGCTGACGCAGATCGATCCGGATCGGTTGGAGGAGGAGAAGCGCCGGGGCATGACCATCGACCTCGGCTTCGCGTACATGCAGCTACCCAGTGGCCGGCGGGTCGGGATCGTCGACGTCCCCGGCCACCAGCGCTTTCTCAAGAACATGCTCGCGGGCGTGCACGGGATGGATGCGGTCCTGCTGGTGATCGCGGCGGACGAGGGGCCGATGCCGCAAACGCGCGAACATCTCGCGATCATCGATCTGCTCGGTATCGAGCACGGGCTCGTCGTCCTGACCAAAGCCGACCTGGTCGATGATGCCTGGCTGGGGCTGGTTCGCGACGATGTGAGCGGACTGCTCGCCGGGACCTCCCTGCAACAGGCGCCGATCGTCGCGGTGTCGAGCAACACCGGCGCCGGCCTGGACGAGCTTCGCGCGGCGCTCGACGCGGAGCTCGCAAAAACCGCCCAGCGTCCCGACATTGGGCGGCCACGGTTGCCGGTCGACCGCTCCTTTGCCATGTCGGGATTCGGCACGGTCGTCACCGGCACCCTGGTTGGTGGGGCCCTGCAGCAAGGCGCCGAGCTCGCCCTCCTGCCCGCGGGACGGCGGGTGCGCATCCGCGGTCTGCAGCAGCACAACCGCCCGGTTGAGGAAGCGCGGCCCGGAAGCCGGACGGCCGTCAATCTCAGCGGGCTCGACCATTCGGAGGTGCGTCGCGGAGACGTGCTGGCGCTCCCGGGAACGTTGCCGGCGAGCCGGCGCCTGGACGCACGCCTCGTCGTGCTCCCGGGCTCCCAGCCGCTGCATCACCACCAGCAGCTGCAGATGTATCACGAGACCAGCGAGGTGATGATCGAGCTGAGCTTGCTCGAGGGCGATGAGCTTCGCGGCGGAGAGGCGGGTTGGGTCCAACTCTTCGCAACGCAGCCTGTCGTCGCCCTCGACGGCGACCGCTTCATCCTCCGGGTCCCCTCACCGGCCGCCACGGTTGCCGGCGGTGTGATCGTCGACAGCGCGCCACGCCGTCACCGGCGACGGGATCCCGCGGTGCTGGCCGATCTCGCCGCGCGCGAACGCGCCGACCCCGCAACCTCGGCGGTGCTGGAGCTCGGCAAGCACCCGTGGGGCCTGTTGGAGTCGGAGCTGGCCAGCCGCCTGGGCGTGTCTGCCGGCCAGATGGAGAAGATCCTGGCGCCCCTCGTCGATCGCGGCGCGGTGCGCCGGCTGGCCTCGCGCTGGTTGACCCGCGAGCAGTGGGAGCGCTCGGTGTCGCGAGTGGTGAGTGGCCTGGATGCGTATCACGAGGCGCAACCCCTTCGACGCGGAATGCCAAAGGAGGAGTTGCGCAGCCGCACCGGCATCCCTGCCGAGCTGTTTGCGGAGCTGCTGACGGTGCTTGCCGCCGAGCAGACCGTTGTCGACCAGGGCGGCGAGGTCGCCGCCGCCACCCACCACCCGGAACTGACCTCGGAACAGGAGACGGCGATCGGGGCCTTTGTCACCGAGCTCGAAGGGCAGCCGTTCAGCCCTCCGCCGCTGCCCGACCTGGTCCGCCGATACGGCCTGACGCCGGCGCTGCTCCAGTATCTGGTGGTCGATGGCCGGGTGGTGCGCGTCAACGAGGACACCGCCTTCGCCCGGTCGGCCTACGACGATGCCGTGCGCCGGCTTCGCCTCCATCTCGCCGAGCACCGAACACTGACGGTGGCGGGCGCTCGCGACGTGCTGGGATCGAGCCGCCGCTACGTTCTTCCCTTGCTCGAGTGGCTGGACGCGCAGAAGATCACGCGCCGGGTCGGAGACGACCGTATCCTGAGGAGTTGATGCTGGCCGTCGCTGCTTCGCGGTCCCGAGGCCTATTCGCCGGCCTCGCGGTCATCGTTGGGCTTGCGGCGTGCGGGCCGTCGCCTCCGGGCGCCGCGACCTTGCTCAACCAGTCGAGTCAGCACATGCTGCATCTGAAGGGATTTCATTTCCAGATGCAGATCACTGGCTTCACCGGCACTGGCGAGCCGGTGCAGAGCGCGCAGGGTGATGCGCATCCGCCCGATCTTCACGCCCGGGTGAATCTCAAGGAAGGCGCGATCCTCCTCGAAGTCGAGGTCATCTTCGCAGCCGACAAGGTGTACCTCAAGTCCTTCACCGGAGGCTGGCAGCAGCTGACCGACGCCGAGGTCGCCGCCTTCTTCGATGCCCGGACCCTGTTCGATCCGCAGGCGGGTCTCTTCGCGGCGATGCGCGACACGACATCGCCCACGCGCGGGAACAGCGAAAAGATCGCCGACCACGACACCTATCCCGTTGGCGGCCAGGTGACGGCGGCGCGGATGCACCAGTTGCTGACGCTGATCCGCGACCAGGGCACCTTTCGGGCAACCTACTGGATCGAAAGCCCGGGAAGTAACCTGTGGCGAGCGCGTTTGACCGGCAATCTCTTCGATGCCTCGAAGGCAGCGACCATCACCTTCGACTTCACGAATCATGATCACTCCGTTTCGGTCACTCCGCCGCCGCTCGGCTAACCGGTCCGTCCTCCTCGCGCTAACCGGCGCCGGGCTCTTCCTCGCGTCCCTCGACGCCTATGTCGTCGTCACGGTCCTCTTCAACTCAACCGATTCGCGGGCATCGATCCTGACGTCGTTGAACATACCGGCGAACCATTTCGAGCGGGCGACCCCGATCATCACGGGCTTTTTACTCGGCTACCTGGCGGCAATGCCGCTCGCCGGCGGTCTCAGTGATCGCTTTGGCCGCCTCCGCGTGTTCGCGCTGTCGATGATCGTGTTCGCCTTCGGCTCGTTACTGACCGCGACGGCGCCCAACCTTGGGCAGCTCGTGACTGGCCGCTTCCTCCAGGGCGCCGGTGGCGGCGCGCTCGTGCCGGCTGTCCTCGCGCTCGCGGCGGACCTCTACCCGGCGGGAGACCGCAGTCCCGCGCTTGGCGCGGTCAGCGCCCTGCAGGAGATCGGCAGCGTGCTCGGCCCGCTCTGGGGCGGCTTCATCGCCGCCCTGCTGGGATGGACATGGATTTTCTGGATCAACATCCCGTTCGCTGCCCTGCTCCTTTGGGGGATCTGGCCGGAGATCCGCGCCGGAGGTGAACCGCGCCGGGAGGGGCGGGTCGACGGGCTCGGGGTCATCCTGGCCACTGCCGGACTTGCCTTTCTGACGCTGGCGCTCTACGCGGCGGACCCGGACCGCAGCCCGGTCGGCGGAGGCTTCTTCTGGCAGGCGCCGCTGGCGATCCTCTTCTTCGCCGTCTTTGTCTGGCACGAGCGCCGAAGCTCGCACCCCCTGATCAACGTCCGGCGGTTCCGCGATTCATCATTCACCGGGTCGGCACTCACGAACGCGATCGCGGGTGCGGGGCTGATGGTCGCTCTCGTCTACATCCCGGTGCTCGCCAACGCGGTCTTCTCGATGAATGCCAGCAGCGCGGCGCTGCTCCTCTTCCGGCTGATGCTGGGCATCCCGATCGGCGCCCTCCTCGGTGGCTTTCTGGCGCAACGGCTGCGGAGCTACCGCTTCGTCGCGGCGCTCGGACTCGTCCTCGCGGCCATCGGGTTTCTGATGCTTTCCGGGTGGAACGAAGGCTCGCTCAAACCGCACCTCCTGGGCCTGCCCTTCACCGTCGCGGACGGCGAGCTGTTCCTCACCGGCCTGGGGCTCGGCATCGAAATCGCGCCGGTGAGCGCGGCACTGCTGGACGCAGTCGGTGAGGCGGAACGCGGCGCCGGCGCATCGTTCCTCATCATCATGCGATTGGTGGGCATGCTGGTCGGCTTCTCCCTGGTGGCAGGGTTCGGGCTATGGGAATTTCACCGAGCGACGGCTCACCTGCTGCCGCCGCTGCCGGGCCTGAACCCGAACTTTGCGACGCAATTCGCGATCTACACGCTCAAGGTGAAGGGCGCGATCTTCGACGAGTACCACCTGATCTTTCGCGGGACCGCTATCGCGCTGTTCATCGGCGCGCTGCTGGCCGCGGCGACCTTGCGGCCGCTGCCCCGCCCTCGCTGGCAATAGCCGGACTATTCTGAGCCGCGACAACTATGAGCTTGATCGGCGTCGATCTTGGCGGCACGCAACTGCGCGTTGCGGTTGCGGATGATCGCGGCCGCCTGAGGACGGTGGTGCGGCGTCCGACCGAGGCCGCCCGCGGGCGTCAGCACGTCATCAACCGCATCGTGGCGGCGGTGAAGGACGCGCTGCAGGAGGACGGCACGGCACCTCGACGCGTGCGGGCGCTGGGCATCGGACTCCCCGGGCCGGTCGACCCGGCAGCGGGCCTCGTCATCAGTCCCGCCAACCTGCCGGGCTTCAAGAACGTCCCCCTCAACCGGATTCTGACCCGGGCGACCGGCATCCCCAGCTTTCTCCACCACGATGCGCACCTGGCCGCCCTGGGCGAGCACAAACGCGGTGCGGCGCGGGGCGCGACCGAGGTGATCTATGTGACGGTCTCCACCGGCATCGGCGCCGGACTGGTCCTGCGTGGCGAGCTCTACGCCGGCGCGCATGGGATCGCGGGTGAGATCGGCCACATTGTTGTGCAGCGCGACGGCCCGCTCTGCACCTGCGGCAATCGGGGGTGCGTCGAGGCGATCGCCAGCGGGACGGGGATTGGCCGCGCCGCACGGGAACTGGCGCCGCAGACGCCGTCCAGCGTGCTCCACCTTCTCGAGAATCCAGGGCCGGAAGACGTGGCCCGCGCCGCCCGCGCCGGCGACGCCTTAGCGACGTCCATCCTCGAAAACGCTGGCGCCTACCTCGGCATCGCGATCGGTACGCTCGTCAATCTCTTCAACCCGCAGCTGATCGTGCTGGGCGGCAGTGTCCTCAAGGCGGGGGCCCCGCTGCTCCGGCCGATGCGCCGATCGATGAACGCGTCCTCCTGGATGGCCTCGCGCCGCGGCCTGCGCATCGTCCCTCCCGCGCTCGGGGATGACGTGGGCCTGATCGGCGCGGTGGAGTTCGCGCGGCTTCGTGCCAAGCATGCCCGTCCGGCTTGATCCGCCGGCGCTCCCGGAATGGGAGCCGGCCTTTGCCGCCGTGCAGGAGCAGGCCCGGCGCCGCGGGCAGCGCGCCCTGGTCGTCGGCGGCTACGTGCGCGACCGGCTCTTAGGTGGCGCCCGCGCCGACGCGATTCGCGAAGTCGATGTCCTGGTAGAGGGCCAGGGTGCGATCGAGCTCGCGACCGCGGTCGGGGCCGCATTGAAGCTGCATCCACCCGTCATCTTCGAGCGATTTGGAACGGCGCATCTGGACCTGGATGACCGTGCGCTGGAGTTCGTGTCCAGCCGCGTCGAGCGATACGAGCGCTCCAGCCGAAAGCCGGATGTCAGTCCCGGGACGCTGAAGGACGACGTCATGCGGCGGGACTTCACCATCAACACCTTGCTGATGGACTGGGACGGCACCGTGCTCGACCTGACCGGCCGCGGACTCTCCGATCTGAAGGCCCGCCGGATCGTGACACCCCTCGAGCCGCAAGCGACCTTCGACGAAGACCCGCTGCGGATGCTGCGCGCGGTTCGCTTCGCCACGACGCTCCAGTTCACGCTCGATCCATCGGTGGAGTCGGCCATCCGCGATCAATCGGGCCGGCTGCAGCCCCCCACCGTGTCGATGGAACGCATCCGCGACGAGTTCTCGAAGTTGCTGTTGGCGGATCACGTGCAAGCCGGCCTGGAGTTGCTGGATACGACCCGGCTTCTGCCGCGCATCCTGCCCCAGCTCGAGGCGGGCAAGGGCATGCAGCAAGGAGGCTGGCACAGCCACGACGTCTTCGGCCATGCGCTACTGGCCGCCTCGCTTGCCCCGCCTGAGCTCGTCACCCGGCTGGCCGCGCTCCTGCACGATGTTGGGAAACCGGCCGTGCACGAGCTCCGCGATGGGAAACCGACCTTCATCGGTCACCAGGAGAAGGGTGCGGAGATGGCCGGGCCCGCCCTCCGGCACCTGCGGTATCCGGGCGACGTGATCGACGCCGTCACGAAATTGATTCACCTGCACATGCGTCCCATCCAGTACGATCCGCAGGGCTGGGAGGACAAGGCGGTGCGCCGGCTGGTCCGTGACGCGGGCGAGCAACTGGACCGGCTGCTCGCATTGGCGCGTGCCGACATGCGTGCCAGCCATTACCCCGACGTCAAGAAGATCGACGATCTCGAGGCGCGCATCCGGCGACTCGACGCCGGCGCGATCGCGGCCATCCGCTCGCCGCTGACTGGTGAGGAGCTGATGGCACGTACCGGCCGTCCCGCCGGACCGTGGATCAAGCAGGTCAAGTCGGCGCTGGAAGACGCGATCGTGGATGGAACGTTGCCGCCTGACGCGCAGGCCGCCTGGCGCTACCTGGAGGCGCACCCCGAGCTGCTCGGCCCGTGATCGCCTTGCGCCGCTGGCCCTGGCCGTTTTTGCTGCTGGCGGTGGGGGCGGCGCTCGCCACCGCGCGCGTGGTGCCGGTTTTCACGGTGAGCCCGACGCTGGTGCTGGCCCTCTTCTTGCCTCCGTTGCTCTTCGACGCCGGGTTCTCGATGCGAGCGGCGGCGATACGCCGCGAGCTGCCGTGGATCCTCTTGCTCGGCCTGGCCGGTGCAGTGCTCACTGCCGCGGTAAGCTTCGGCATCCTCCGGGCGGCGGGCCTTCCGTCCGATGACGCGGTCTTGTTGGCCGCCATCCTGGCGGCGACCGATCCGGTTTCGGTCTTCGCGGCGCTGCGCCGGCTTCATACGCCCGAGCGCCTCCGCGTCGCGCTCGAGGGCGAGAGCCTTGCCAATGACGGCGTCGCGATTGTGCTTTTCGTGGTCGCGCTCGCGGTGGTCGAGCGGCGCGTGATCGATCCGCCGGGCGTGCTCGGTCTCGTCTTCTCCCAAACGGCGGGCGGCGTGGTGGTCGGGGTCGGGATCGGGCTGCTGACGCGCCGCATTCTTGGTGGCCTTCCGCATGCGGTGCAAATCGTGGTCACCGTGTTGGCAGCGTATGCCGGCTACCTGCTCGCCGACCTGATCGGCGCCAGTGGCCTGCTGGCGGTGATCGCGATGTCGTTGATTCTGGGGACCGCCTATGAACCATCGACGCATCACCAGGTCCATCGCTTCTGGCGCCGGATTGGTTTTGTCATGTCGAGTGTCGTCTTCCTGCTGGTGGGTCTGCAGGTCCGCCTCGATGAGGTGATGCGCGGCGGCGGACGGTTGCTGCTGCTCGTGGCCGCGGTGCTGCTGGCACGGGCGCTGATGGTCCTCGTGGTCACGATCGCCCGCACGGACCTCTGGCCCTGGTCGTGGCGTCTGGCGCTGGTCTGGGCCGGGCTGCGGGGCGCCCTGTCGTTGGCGCTCGCGCTCGGCGTGCCGGCCACGGTCGCGCGCCACGACGAAATCCTGGTCCTGGTCTTCGGCTTCGTGTTCCTCTCCCTGGTTATTCAGGGTCTTTCCACAGGCCCGGTATTCAAGGTTCTGGGGATAACGCGACAGACAGCTGTCACAACGGTTCTTTAGGCTGTGCTCTGCTAAAATCTGCGGCGCCACGGCGCGTCGGGGAAGGGTCGACGCGACCGAAGGCTCGCAAGAAAAAGAGGAAGCATGCTGTTTACTCTCGGGCTGCTCCGGCGGATCGCTCGGGAACTTCCTCGTTACGGAAAGCTCACCTACTGCCTCTATCGAGATTCGCGCGTGCCCCAGCGCAACAAGCTGGCGCTCGCGGCCGCGATGGCGCTGATCCTGAACCCGGTGGTCGATGTTCCACTGCGTCTGCCCGTCTTCGGCGAGATGGACGCGGTGGCCCTGACCGTGCTCGCGGTCCGCTTGTTCGTCGAGAAGGCACCCAAAGACGTGGTTGCCGAGCACGAGGAGCGGATCGCGCTCGGAACCAGTGTCTTCGACCAGGACCTGCGCAATAGCCGGGAGGGACTGCGTGCTCGCATCAATACGCTGCGCGGACTGGCGCTCGAACGCGTCGGCCGCAGGGGAGTGGTATGAAAGTCGTGCTGATCGAGGATGTCAAGGGAACCGGGAAGGCCGGTGAGACCAAAGAGGTCGCCGACGGCTATGCGCGCAACTTCCTGCTGCCGCGGAAGCTGGCCCAACAGGCGACCAAGGGCGCGCAGGAACAAGTTGATCGCACCAAGGCCACGGCTGTCCAGCGCGAGCAGCGCGAGCTGGACGAAATGAAGGCACTGGCCGTCAAGCTCGAGGCGGCACAGGTGGTATTGAAACTACGCAGCGGGAAGGATGGCAAGCTGTTTGGTGCCGTGACGAACGCCGATGTGGCGTCGGCCCTCAAGCAGCAACACGGGATCACGCTCGACCGCCGGAAGATCGAGTTTGACGAGCCGGTGAAGGCTATGGGAGCCGGCACCGCTCATGTCAAGCTCCATCGGGAGGTCACGGCCCGGATCCCGTTGATGGTCACCTCCGCTTGACCGTTGACCTGAGACGCGCGCCGGCTCCGCCGGCAGCCGGCGGCCGCGTGCCGCCCCACAATCTGGAAGCGGAAGCATCGGTTCTGGGCTCCTTGATGCTCGATCGCAATGCGATCGTGCGGGTCGCCGACTTCCTGCGACCCGAGGATTTCTATCTCGACCACCATGCGCAGGTCTACCGGGCGGCGCTGAATCTCTACGACCGCGCCGATCCGATCGACCTGCTCACGCTCGCATCCGAACTCGAGAAGATGCTGGTCCTCGAACGAATCGGTGGTCAAGTCTTCCTCGCGGAGCTGGAGAGTCGTGTGCCCACCGCGGCAAACGTCGAGTACTACGGCCACCTCGTGGAGGAGGCAGCGAC
>DATNNA010000222.1:0-12140 GCA_035602075.1 Binatus sp. (SeqCode)
GCGGCTCCACGAGCTGACCGGCGTGCCGGTCGTGCTGGAGCACGATGCCACGGTCGACTACGTGGGCAGCGGCAAGCTCTCCGACAGCACATCGGCGGCGATTGCGACCGAGCGCCCGGCGCTGGAGGAGTGGTTGCGGGAAGTCCCGCTCAGCGCCTTCGATCCGCCGGTCGCCGTGCGCCCGCTGAACGATGGTCAGGCCCGGCTGGTGGCGCCCATCCTGGTGCAGGGCAGCATTGCGGGCTTTCTTTCCTTGCTGGGCTCGGACGGCGAGCTGGGGGAGATGCACCGCCTGGCGGTGGGCCGTGCCGCCCATGCCTGCGCCATCGAGCTGGTCCGGCTTCGCGCCGCCCGCGATGCCCGCGACGAAGTCGAGGAAGAGCTGCTCGATGTCCTGACGGCGGGGCGGCCGGGTTCGCACCAGGCGGCCCGCGAACGAGCGAAGCGCAAGGGCTTCGATGTCGATGCGCCCTACCTGGTCGTCGCCGCCGAGCCCGCGGAAACGGGTCGAGCCGCGAAGGTGCGCGCGGCGTGGGAGCGTCACCTCGCGACCATGCGGACCAGCGCGCTGGTGCGCGAGCGGGGCGATGCGACGCTGGCACTGGTCAGCCTGGCGGGCCGGCGGGCATTGGAGCCCAAGGCCCTCGTCGAGCAACTGCACCGAGCGGCACGCGCGGCCACTGGCCCGGTCGCGCTCGGCTACGGCGCGGTCCGCACCGGAACGGCCGAGATCGCGAGCGGTGCGCGCGAGGCCGAGCAGGCGCTGACGATGGGCCGCCGTCTCTTCGGACCTGACAGTGCGACGGCCTTCAAGAACCTGGGTCTCTACCGGCTCCTCTACGCCCTGCAGCCGCTGCCCGAGTTGCGCGCGTTTCGCGATGATGCGTTGGCGCGGCTCGGGGCCAAGGACCGTCGCGGTGTGCTGCTGCAGACGCTCGGCGCCTACCTCGCGACCAACGGCAGCCCGACCGATGCGGCCGACCGCCTGCACCTTCACCGCAACACCGTGCTCTATCGGCTGGGCCGGATCGAGGACCTGCTCGGGGTAGATCTGCGCAATGCCGAGGTCCGGCTCGGGCTGCACCTGGCGCTCAAGATCGGCGACGTCCTCGAGGCATAGCCCCCGCTCCGGCGCCGCGGGCTTACTTCGGATGTGTCCGGATGACGTCGGGGATCTGCGGTGCCGACGGCTGTGGACCGACGATGGGAGCCGGTCCGGCGCCGAGTGCCGAGAGGACGGCGGCCGCGATCGCGGTGTGGCCCTGGTCGCCGGGATGGAACCAGTCGGTCCGGCCGAGATAACTCGACCCGCCGTCCTGGCCGTGGAATTCATTGACAGCGTAGAAACCATTCAGGCTGACGAACGTCCCATGGTGCCGCTCACACACCTGCTCGATGATGGCGTCCACGCCGGCGGATGGCAGCCAGCTGCCGATGCAGAGCACGCGCGCCTGCGGCCCCGCCACCGCGTTGACGATGGTCTCGTACTCGTAGGCAAACACGTCCAGGGGTGTGGAGAAGCCGGCGTCGTTGGTACCCAGCTCGATCGTCACCAGCGCCGGGTGGGCGTTAGCGACTGCGCCCAGCTCGGGGATCGCCCAGGCGGCTTTCGCACCGCTGCGGGCGACCAGGTTGAGGTTCATCCCGAGCTTCTCGGCAACCAGCGCGGGAAACGTCCCATCCTGGGCGGTCGCGAAGCGGCCCGCGCTGATACTGTCGCCCAGGGCGACGTAGACCTTCCCCTGCAACCCCTGGTTGTCGGTTCCGGCGTGTACGCCGATCACCTCACTCGGTGCCATCACGGGACCCTTGGCCGCCGGCTGCCCGAGGGCGAGAGCCAATAGCAATGCCCAAACCAGGTATGTCACGAGCTTCGGGGTACGCGCCGGTATAGCCGCTGACCCCATCCTCCTCCGCTCATTGTGCCAGCCACGCCCCATTCGGCGCCCCCGCAAACGTCGGTCATGCCGCCTAAACCAGTCCCGACTCCAGGGTGGTGGCCATCTCGGCCAGGGCACGGACGGCCCAGTTGGGACGGTCGGTCATGCCGAAGAGCTGCAGTCGGGCCTCAGCGAGGTGCTCGGCCGCTTGCCGGCGGCAGATGCCCTGCGCGCTGGCCTGGCTGATGATGGCGCGCGCCGTCTCCATCTCCGCGGCGGTGAACTTGGCCCGGGTGAGGAGGGCGCGCAGCACGCGCCGGTTTCCTGCCGCGCCGCCTTTGAGCGCGACCAACGTCGGAAGCGTCTTCTTGCCGTTCTTCAAGTCGCTGCCGACCGGCTTGCCCGTCTGCGAGGTCGAGCCCCAGACACCGAGCATGTCGTCGATCACCTGGAATGCGACGCCAAGGTGGTAGCCGAACTTGCCGGCTCTGTCGAGCGACTCGTCACCGACACCGGCAGCGAGCCCGCCGAGCCGGGCCGCGCACTCGAAAAGCGCCGCCGTCTTGAGGCCGATCATCTCCATGTACTCGTCGACCGAGACGTCGACGCGCTGTTCGAACTGCAGGTCGATCACCTGTCCGCGGCAGAGGGCGAGCATCGCGTCGGAAAGCAGCGAGAGCGCCGGTCGGGTGCGGTCGGTATAGCGTGCGGGCAGTAGGTCGACGACGGCGCGCGTGACGAGCGCCTCGAGCGCCGCGCCCGCGTTGATCGCCTGCCCCAGGCCCCAGACCTTCCAGACCGACGGCCGGCCGCGACGCAGCTCGTCACGGTCCTGGACGTCGTCGAAGACCAGCGAGAAATTGTGCACGAGCTCGACGGCGGCCGCCGCCCACAGCGCGTCGGCATACCGGCGGCCGAACGCCTCACAGGTGAGCAGCGCGATGTTCGCGCGCAGCCGCTTGCCGGGGCGGTCGCCGGCTTTGCGCAGCCCGAGGTGGTACTGGACCATCTCGGTCAGCAGCGAGCTCTGGCTCGAGCCGGCCCGCTGCGAGAGGCGGGCGAGCTCGCGGTCGAGTGCCTGGTTCATCGCCTGCAGGCGATCGGTGCGGCTGGCGAAGGTCTTGGTCTTCATCAGCGAGCCCCGGCGTGGAAAGGCGAGCGTGTCATCGCACTTCTATCGGCGGGTTGGTCTTGAGCACGGCGATGGTGGGGGCGCCGGCGCAAAACATGGCGACTCGCAGTTGCCAGGCGAAGCCGTCGAGCAGGCGGCGCACCGGCTCCTCGCCTTCGGACGCCGCGGCGAGGACGGCGTGCGCGAAACCGGTGAGGTCCGCACCCAGTCCGATCGCCTTGGCGGCATCGAGGCCGTGGTGCAGTCCGCCGCTGGCGATCAAGGGGAGGTGCGGTGCCGCGCGGTGGGTCGCGACCAGCGCCTCCGCCGTGGGGATCCCCCACTCGGAGAACGCGAGGGCGAGCTCGACTTCCTCGGGCCGCTCGCGCCGGAACGCCTCCACCCGGGCGAAGCTGGTGCCGCCCAGTCCGGCGACGTCGATGGCGGCGACGCCGGCCTGCGCCAGCTGCGCCGCGGTTTGCTCCGAGATACCGCAGCCGACTTCTTTCACGATCACCGGGACGGGCAGTTCCTGGCAGAGCATCGCGATCTTCTCGATCAGTCCCTTGAAGTTATGGTCGCCTTCCGGCTGCAGCGCTTCCTGCAACGGGTTGAGGTGCAGGACCAGCGCATCGGCCCCGATCATCTCGATCGCTTCCAGGCATTGTTCCTTGCGCATGCCGTAGTTCAACTGGACGGCGCCGAGATTGGCGAAAAGCAGGACGTCGGGGGCGACGCTGCGGACCTGGTAGGTGGGGCGCAGGTCCTTGTGCGTCAGCCCGGCCCGCTGGGAGCCGACGCCGAAGGCGATCCCGACCGTCTGGGCGACGAGCGCCAGCCGCCGGTTGATGTCGCCGGCGGCCTGCGCGCCACCGGTCATGCTCGAGATCAGGAAGGGCAGCTTGAGCGGCTTGCCCAGAAAGGTGGTGGTCGTATCGATCGCGTCCAGGTCCAGGTCCGGGAGGGCCTGGTGCATGAAGGCGAAGCGCTCGAAGCCGGCGCCACGGGTCGACTGCACGGACGCTTCGAGCGATAGCCGGAGGTGTTCGAGTTTGCGCTGGGCGATTCGCGAGACCGGGTGGCCGTTCGCGTCCAGCGCCATGGGTTAACTCGCCGCTGCCGCCGCGTCCGGCGTGCCCGGGTGATCGTCGTGCATGTCGGCCTCGAGGGCACCCGGGTTTTCCGCCTGCCGCTTGCGCATCATCTGAATGAAGTAGTCGACGATGATGGGGTCGAACTGCGTTCCCTTGCCGGCTTCCAGCTGGGCGAGGGCGAAGTCCGGCGTGCGCCGCTGGCGGTAGGGGCGCGTCGACGTCATCGCGTGATAGGCGTCGCAGACGGACACGATGCGTGCGTGCAGCGGGATGTTCTGGCCCGCCAGCCCATCCGGGTAACCGCTGCCGTCGTACCACTCGTGGTGGTGCAATACGACGTTCAAGATCTGCCGGAAGGCCTTGATCGGCTGCAGGATGCGCGCACCCAGGATCGGGTGCATGCGCATGATGAGCTTCTCGTCCTCGTCGAGCTTGCCCTCCTTGAGGAGGACTTTGTCGACGACACCGATCTTGCCGACGTCGTGCAGGATCGCGGCCAGGCGCAGCTGGTTCTTGTGTGCCCCCGAGAGCTGCAGCATGTCGCCCAGGTCCTCGGCCAGCTTGGCGACCGACTGCGAGTGGCCGCTGGTGTAAGGGTCCTTGGCGTCGATCGAGGCGGCCAGGGCGTTGAGCGCTTCGAGCGTGGCCTCGCTGTTTGGCGAGAGCATGCCTTCGGCGAGTTCTTCGAGGTGGCTCGAGTTGGCGATCTGGCCCAGCCGTTTCTCGAGGGTGGCCACCATGCCGGGGCCGACCGTGTCGGCGCTGGCGAGCTGCGCGACAACTTCGCTGAGGACCGAGTCGAGGGCCGCGACGCTTTCCAGCTCGCAGGCGCCGCAGATGCAGTTGCGTCCGCGCTTCTTCGCCATGTACATGGCGAGGTCGGCTCGGTTGAGCAGCTCGTCGCGGTTGCGGGCATCGACCGGGTACGTCGCCCAGCCGACCGAGGCGGTGAGCGGCGCGAAGATCGTCTTCGGGTTGTACATGAAGACCTTGGAGAGCGTGTCGCAGATCTCTTGCGCCCGGATCGGCGCGGTCTGGATATCGACGCCCGGCAGGATGGCGACGAACTCTTCGCCGCCGTAGCGGGTCACCGTATCCTCGCGTCGCATCGTTGACGAGATGGTGCGGGCCGCGGCTTTCAGGGCCACGTCGCCGGCCGCGTGGCCAAAGCTGTCGTTGTAGACCTTGAAGCGGTCAAGGTCGATCATCATCACCGTGATCGAGCCGCCGGTGTCCTTCGTTTTCTCCATCTCTTCGTCGAAGCGGGTGTGAAAATATCGGTGGTTCGGCAGGCCCGTCACGGAGTCGGTGACGGAGAGCTTCTGCGCTTGGTCGAGGGCGTGGGCGTTGCGCATCGCAATGCCGGCGCGCTCGGCGAAGGTCAGCATCAGCTCTTGCTCCGTTTGGCGAAGGGGTTGCTCGCGGCCCATGAAGCCGACGATCATGTCGGCGATCGCGCGGGCGCCGTGGAAGACCGGGATGCGGAACCACATGCCGGCCGGCAGCGGCTTGTGCTCGTTGGGCAGCAGCAGGTTGGGGTCCGAGACCGCGATCACCTGCTCGCCGGTCGCCGGCGTGAGCGCCAGCCGAGCCGTGGTCAGGTCGACCCCGGCGTGGTGTTCCTTCAGCTCGGCCGTCCAGTCGACATACAGCATCGAGGCCGGGGGCATCGATTCGTCCTGGCCGATCAACGGAGGCATCTGCACCTGCATCAGAAAGGCGTCGGCGTTGAGCAGCGAGCGGCCTTTCTCGGCCGTCAGCTGGCAGGTCTGTTCGAACTCAAGGTCGCGGTTCAGCTCGACGGTCACTTCCGACAGCGAGGCGTGGGCCCGTTCCAGCTCTTCCTGCAGAGCTCGCTCCGCGCGCCGCGCGCGGTCGCCGACGAAGCCGACGAAGATGCCGGTCAGCGCGACGAAGCCGGTGCGCATCGCCAGGTTGGTGAGGTCGTTCAGCGTCAGCGCCGTGCCCAGGACGGTGTTGCCGTAGTAGACGACCGCGGTGTAGCTCAGCGCGATCGTGAGGACGGCGACGATTGCCGCGAGCCCACCGAATCGGACGGCGGTGGTGACGGTCACCACGAAGTAGGCGAGGAAGAAGGGTGAGGCCAGGGGGCCTGCCGTGCCGCCGGTGACGGCCACGCCGCCGGTCACGAGCAGCACGTCGCCGATGGCCGAGATGTACCCGCTCGTCAGCCATTGCGGCTTGCGCGGCAGCACCACGACGAGCAGCGTCAGGTTATAGATCGCGCCCAGGCCGATGAGGGCCAGCAGGGTCACCAGCGACTGGCTGTTGAGGCTGGATGCCAGGAAGGGGAGGGCGCCCAGCGAGACGAGAATCGCGAGCCAGCGGATCCAGATGATGCGTCGCTCCATCTCCATCGCCGACGCATCCGGTCTCCCGGCCTCAGACGGCTTGCGGGCGCCGAGCTTCAGGTTGATGGAGCTGCTCATGGGGTCCGGTTAGCTGGCCTTCAGCACCCGTTCGGGCCGGCCCTGGCTGTGGCGCCCACCGGGGACTTCGTAGAAGTCAAGTAAGACTTGCGTGCTGTCGATCAGATGGCTGAGAAATTGCTGCGTAATGCCCGTCCGCCGCTCGCGGGCGATGGCCTTCTTCAGCTGCTCGAACTCCTCCTCCATCAAATGATGGACGGCGTCGCGGGCGCTCTCCAGCGTCCGCTCGGCGGATCCGCCAAAGATCAGGTCGACCGAGTTGAAACGGCCCTGCGCCGATTCGCGCTCGTGGGTGCGCAGGTCGTTCGCCAAGCGCACCACGCGCGCGGCCTGGCAGATGTGGCCGAAGATCCGGTTCTTCAGTTCCTGCGAGACGTCCTGGTAGGAGAACGCCAGGATCGAGACCTGCACGATGGGGAAGGAGCTGCTGTACATGCCGTTCGCCAGGTAGGCGTCGAGCGTCACGCGCTCCTTGTGCTTCAGCCAGTGGTTCTCTTGCAGCATCGTCCAGATCGACTTCTCCCAGACCAGCCGGCGCATGGCGGTCCATTCCTCCGGGACCTCGTCTTCACGGAACTGCTCCTCGATCTTGCGCGCCACCGTCGCGTTGACGAGGGGCATCTGGCTGAGGTCGCGGTTGGGCCAGAGCAAGAAGTTCTGGCAGACCCGCCGGTAGTCGGCGAGGTCCAGCTCGGGGTGTTCTTCCTCGAGGTAGTCATCGATGTAGACGATGTACGCCATCGTCCGCGCCAGTGTCAGGGCTTGCTCGAAGCTCGCGCTCGGGTGGAGGAGGACGGCGGCGCGGCAGACCTCGCCCAGCATGTCGTCCCCGCGCGGGTTGGCGTCCACCAGGTGGCGGACCACCTGGGCTTCCTCCGCCTGGCGCAGCAGGTTCTCCTTGAGCTTGTTAATCCGCCGGTCTAGCATGTTCGCTCCTCGCCAGCAGGATCTGGGCGGAAAGCACCGCGGAACGGACAACCTGCGTTGGCCCGTAGAGCGTCTTGCCGACCCACATAGGAATGACGGGCTCGCCCTCGGTTTCATGTAGGTAGGCGGCCGCCCGGCGCAATTGCTCTTTGATCTCAGCCCGGAACGCGGCCGGGGCCAGCATCAGGGCCTGCACGGCGTAGGCGGTCTCTTCCGGGGTCCCCTGGTTGAACCAGCCCCAGGAGCCGTCCTCGCGCTGGGTCTTGGAAAGCCAGGCGAAGGCCGGCAGGCACAGATCGGGTGCCGACGTGGTGAGCGCGAAGACGGCGTGGGCCGTGGCATAGAAGGGGGATCCATGCCACTTGTCGACCCAGTGGTCGCCGTCTACGCGCGCATCACGCAGGTACTTGACGACTTTCTGTTGAATCACGTGCTGGCGGGGGAAGGGCGGGGCAACCTGGAGCACCTCGAGGACGTGGGCATTGGCCGTTACAGAAGCGTCACGCTCGAGGGGGAAGGTAAAGAAGAAATTCACGCCCTCGAACGGCCGGAGCGGCCCGGCGGAGATCGGGAAGCCGTAGCGGTGCAGAACGCTGAGTGTCAGCGCCGTGTCGTCCGAGTCGGGCCTAAGTCCCTGCATCGACACGCCGACGCCGTCGTCAGTGAGCGCCTGCGCGAGGTAGCGCACCAGCGGCTGCGCTTCGGCCGGTCGGAGGTCGGCGCGCGCCAGGTTATACAGCACCCAGGCGATCTCGAAGACCTCGAAGGGCGCCACGGTCGGCAGGCTGCCGTCGCCCCGATTGCGCAGCAGCATGGCGATGTACTCGTTCGCCTGCTCGTCGCGCGTCTTGAGCATGAAATACGCCGTGGCGGAGGGCGAGTTTGCGAACGAGCCGTTGGGGGAGAGCTGCTTGCGGGCGGCCTCGATGTCGAGCCGGTTGCCCAGGTATTCCAGCGAGTGCAGCAAGGGCGTCGCCACGTTGTAGATGAGCCGCGGCGGGATGTGCCCGATCTTCGCGTCGCGCTGGGCGGAGATGCCCATGAATCGCTCGAAGGGAAGCGGCAGCTCGCGAAGCTTGGCCGCGTCGAGCATCGCCGGCAGCACGAGCTCGAAGCCGGCCAGGTCGGGGCCGGTCTGCCAGTTGCCGGTGTCCTCGTGAACGAAGCGCAGCGCCCTCACCCTCGCCCGGTGAGCGGCGCCATCCTGAAGGTTCTGCGGCAGGTCGGCCAGCGCGACGAGCGCGCTCAGGGTCGAGACCAGCTTGTCCTTGGGAACCGGCAGCGCCGTCCCGAAGCTGCCGTCGGCGTTCTGGCTGCGGAGCAGCCAGCCCAGGGTTTGCGGATAGGCCATGGCATCCGGGTCATGTGGATCGCGCAGGCGGGAGACGAACGCGGTGTCATAAGCCGCCGGCGAGATCGCGCCCTGCTGGAGCGATGCCACCAGCTCTCGGGTGGCAGCCGGCAGCGCCAGCTCCCCCGGCCGTGGCAGAACCTCCCGGGTCATGTAGTGGACGTCGTTGATTTCCGTGGCGGCGACCCCCTTGGACGGCGCCTTAGGCGAGCGCCTACCGGGAGGCTACTGCCGCCTCCTTGCGGGGGACCTTACGTCTCGCCGTCACCGGGCCGTGTTGCCGGTGACAGGCCGATGACCCGGGAAAGCGGCTCGAGTTTTGGGCGTTGTCCGAATACGGGTCTTGCCAGACGGGGCCCGAAGAGAGGGACGGGTGTTTCGGCCGAGGGCGTTATCGGGCGGGCTGGACCGGCGCGCCAGCTGCATGGTGCTGGTTCACGGCGCCTACAACGCGTCCAACCTGCTGGCCGGGACCTTCCTGTCGATCTTCCTCTGGCGGGCCAGCCACGACCTGACGCCGATCGCGGTCTACAGCGGGCTGAGCGCGCTGATGATTCCCGCCACCTTCGTCGCCAACGGGTTGGTCTGGCGGCGCATCGGGGCGGGCGCCTCGATCCGTCTCGGGCTCTTCGGCAACGGCCTCTCTTACCTGCTGATCCTGCTGCTGGGACACGATGCCCCGCACTGGGTCGTGGCCCTGGGGCTGCTTCGGGGGGTTTCCGAAGGCTTCTACTGGTCTGGCTTTCACCTGGTCACCTACGACACGACGTCGGACCGCGACCGCGACCGGTATTTCGGGGCGCAGGCGACGGCCAGCTTGTTGCTGACCGCCACGCTGCCGCCGGTGGCGGGCGCGATCATCGTGGCGGGTACGCACGTAGGCGGGACCGACCGCGGCTACCAGCTGGTCTTCGCCCTCTCGACCGTGGTGCTGATGGCCGCCATGGTGCTCGCCGGGCAGTTGCCGTCGTCGGCGCGGCAGCGGCTATCCCTCCGCCGGGTTGCCACCCTGGCGCGGCGGAACCCGGACTGGCGCTGGGTGACCCGTGCGCGGCTGGCGGATGGCTTCACCGGGAGCCTGATCGGCCTGGTGCTGACGATCCTGATGTTTCTCGTGCTCAAGAACGAGCAGCAGGTGGGGAACTTCAACGGCTTGATGGGACTGCTGGGCGTCGGGATCAGCCTGGGGTTGGCTGCCTTCATGAAGCCGCAGCATCGGATCGTCTGCGCCCTGGTCGGCGGCGCGCTGCTGGTGCTCTCGACCTTCTTATTGCCCCTCTACCTGACGGCCTGGGCGATCGTCGGCTTCGGGTTGCTGCGGGCGATCGGTGGTCCGCTGCACGGCAACGCGCTGGCACCGGTGGCGCTGCAGGTGATCGACCGCGATCCGACGCCGCAGGCGATGCGCTATGACTACATCGTCCACCAGGAGCTGTGCCTGGGGATCGGGCGGGTGCTTAGCATTGGCTGCTTCCTGTTGCTCGCCGCGCCCGTGAATCAGATGCTGCTTGCCCGCATCGTCGTCGTCGTGGCCGGCGCCGCCCCCATCCTGATCTGGGCGGCCTTTGCGCGGATTCCCCAGGGTACGCCGGCCGTCGATATGGACAACCGTGTACTGCCCCAGGCTGCATAAGCCTCGCACCGCTGCGGGTGGAGGTGGTGGAGCGAAAGGGACTCGAACCCTCGACCCCTGCGATGCGAACGCAGTGCTCTGCCAGCTGAGCTATCGCCCCGCGCGGAATTATAGGACCGGCCGCAACCGGCTATTCATAACCAAGGAGGCGGCGATCGCGTTCAGAGCGCCGTGAGGCTGCGTATCGGGGCCGCCGTCGGGCTGGCCCTTGCCACCGCGGCGTGCGGGGCTCAAACGCCTCCGCATCGCGCGCCGACGCCTTCGGCAACCACAACGCCAGGCGCCACGGCCAGCGCATCTCCAACGGCCTCGCCCTCGACATCGGCGGTATCGGTGCCGTCTTTCGGCATATTGGTCGCCTTCCCCAATGGCACCGGTCCACAAAGCACGGGATACGACCTCGCGCTGGTGGGCACTGACGGAAAGGTTGTCGCCAGGGCGCACGCCGCGACGCGTGCCCTCATTCAGACACCTGGCGCGGCCGCAACCGACCTCCCGGAGGTCAGTGCTTCGAGTTCGACCGTGTACTACCTGGACGGCGACAGTGACGTCCGCTACGTGAATGCCGATGGTTCGACGGGACATGTCACCACGGTGCCGGGGACAAAAACGGTGCATGCCGCGTTCGCGGTGACGCCCGACAACCGTCGCATCGCGGTCTCCCTGTTGGATTACGCCGTCTCGCCTCCGGCGCTGCGACTCTACATCGAGGACCTTCGCGGCGGTACCAACCACGCCGAGATCTTTTCGTCCCGCAACTCCTGGGTTTGGCCACTCGGCTGGCACGCCGGCAAGCTCGTTCTTGCCGCTGCCGGTGGTCCACCATTTTCGCCGCAGGGCATCGCCTGGAATCCGTACAGCGCCCCCGAATATCACCTGGTCGATCCCCTGGATGCGACGCGACTCGCGACGATCGGCAGCGGCGACTTTCAGCGTGGCTGTCAGCCGTCCGGCCTGCTCACCGCGGCCGGAACCGCCTGCTATCACCGGACGGCGACCGCCGGCGGCGCCGGTTACTTCTCAACGCTCGACTGGGATGGCAAGCTCGGATCACTGCGAGTGACGACCGACACGTGGGGCATCGCGGGGGTCACACCGAGTGGCGGGTTCCTCGCCGGCTGCTGCGATCCGAGTGGAACGGCCTGGATTGATGGCAGCGGCGGCAGGTTCTCAAGCCAGCTGCACGGCGATTCACAGACCTGGCCGTGCTTCATCGACGGCGCGAACATCTTATTCGGCTTCATCTACCCGGCCCCCAATCAGCATGCGCAGATCATCAACGCCAGGCGAAACATGGACGGCATGGAGCCGATCCAGGTACAAGCAACCGGTTTCTGTGCTGGCGTTCTCCCGGCGAGCCTGGATTAGTTGAAATGTTTGCCAAGCTGCCGCGACGCATAGACTAGCCCTATATGGCCCTCAGGCCCGACCAAACCCCACCCCAGCAAACCCCAAAAACCCCGCGACAGCCGGGTTCCTGGCTTCGGCTAGCCCTGCTGGCCGGCCTCAGCCTCTACATCGTGATCTTGCTGTCGCCCTTCCTTAGTCGCCTCGGCGGCCCCGCACGGGTCGACATGAGCTATTCGCAGCTCCTGACCCAGATCGACAGCGGCAACGTCGCGGACATCACGATCCAGGGCCAGAGCGCGCAGGGTGACCTGAAGACGAGCTTCACCAACAACGGGGTCACCAAT